>JAIKVL010000029.1 GCA_024685775.1 Clostridia bacterium
GGTCTTGGACGGGTTCTTCGAAGTGAATCCGCAGTCCGTCGTCGCGGAGATTCGGGTGGACAGCGTGGGGACTTACGAGATCAAGCTGTCGGCAAGGGCGTTTCGGGTGCGCGGCACCCGAAGCAGAATCGAGCGAGCATAACGGCGCAATTGCTTCGTTTACTGCCTGCGGGTCGGCGAAATCTCGTACGAGAAGTACGCTCAATCGCCGCCCCCTTGTCGAGCCTCGCACTTGCGCGGTTCTTCTCGCTCGATAGATAATGTTGCGGTTCTTTTGGGGAGTCGGTGCGGCATATCCTTTTCTATGAAGGTCATTCGCGGCGAGGGGTACGAGGGGAAAAATATCATCGTTCGGAAAGGGGAAAAGGTCGGCGCGTTCGTTTGCGGTCTTTTGCTGTTCGGCGCGGCGGTATATCTCGTTTCCACTGTCCTTTTCAAAGGGCTGTTCGGCGATTTTATTTCGATCGACGCGTTTTCGGTTTCCTTTTGAAAGTTCGCGTTCACCCGTCGTTTATCGCATTTATATTCGCGTACACTCTTTTCGGCGGGGTGCTTTCTTATCTCGTGGCGTTTCTTGCGGTTTTGGCGCACGAATTTTCCCACCTTTTGATCGCCGTGATTTCGGGCGAAAGAGATCTTTTGATCACCTTGATGCCGTACGGCGCGTCGCTTCGGATCGAAGGGGAGAGCGGCAAGACGTCGGCGATCTTGCTGGCGGGTCCTTTCGGAAGCGTCGTCGCGGCGTGCGTTTCTCTTGCGATCGCATGGCTTTTCCCCGAATCGTACGGATTTTTGAAAGGCTTCGTCCGCGCGAACGTTTCCGTCGCTCTCGTCAATCTTCTTCCCGCCTATCCCTTGGACGGCGGAAGATTGCTCCGCGAATGGTTTCCCGTAAAATGGGTGAGGCGCGTAACGTCCGTGACGCCGCTTTTTCTCGCGTTTGCGTTTTTCGCGCTGTTTTTCTTCGAAAAAGTGAAAAATCCCACGCATTTTACCTTTGCGCTTTTTATGCTCGTTTACTTTCTTTCCTTTTCCGTGCGCCGCCCCTTGAAAGTCGAAAAAGACGCGCCTCTTTTCTCGGTCGTTCGGGCGGACGAAGAGGGCGCGTTTCGCTCGGTGACCGTCACGGACGGCGGAAAGAAAATCGCGAAGATCCGAGGCGAAGAGATCGCGAGGTTGGTTCTTCGCTATCCGCGCGAGCTTTCGGTCAAGAACGTCCTTAAAAAGGAGAGAGAAAGCCGCCGCGACGTGATTTCTTGAAACGAACCGCCGATCGACGGTATAAAACGTAAGTCAAACGGGAAAAGCGCCGTTTTCTTTCCCGCGCGCGTTGAGATTACGTCTTGTTATTTTTTTATTCCTATGATATAATCGTAATGCGAGGACACAAATGAATCTCAAAGAAATATTACTGAAAGCGGAAAAACCTGCGCGTTACAGCGGCGGCGAAGTCAATACGCCCGATATGAATAAGCCCTGCGACGTGCGTTTTTGCATTTGTATGCCCGACTTATATGAAGTCGGGATGTCCAATCTCGGGCTGAAAATCCTGTATCACGTTTTGAATCGGCAAGAAGGAACGGTTTGCGAGCGCGCGTTTGCGCCCGCGCTTGATTTCCGCGCGCTCTTAAAAGAGAACGGATTGCCTTTGATGAGCCTTGAAACGAAGACTCCCTTAAAGGATTTCGATATGATCGGTTTTTCCGTCCAGTACGAGATGCTCTATACCGGAATTCTGTACGTTATGGAAGCGGCGGGGATCCCCTTCCGCGCGAAAGATCGCTCGGACGATTTCCCCGTGATCTGCGGCGGCGGACCTTCCGCGATCAACCCCGAACCGATCGCCGATTTCTTCGATCTGTTTATGGTGGGCGAGGGAGAAGAAACCATCGTGTCGCTGACCGAACTCTATAAAAAATGCAAAAAGGAGAAAAAGACGAAAGCGGAGTTTTTGGCGCTTGCGGAAGATATCGAAGGGGTCTACGTTCCCTCTCTCAACACGCCGGAGCATCGGAAGACGGTGAAAAAAGCCGTCGTCCGCGATTTCGATTCCTGCTTTTATCCGACCGCGCAATTGATGCCGACTTTGGAAGTCGTCCACGACCGCGCGATGCTCGAATTGTATCGCGGCTGTCAAAACGGTTGCCGCTTCTGTCAAGCGGGATACTATTATCGCCCGATCCGCTATCGTAAAAAAGAGACGGCGAAAAAACTGCTCCTTGATCTGATCAAGGAAACGGGATACGACGAGATCAGTCTCGGCTCGCTTTCGACGGGGGATTATCCCTATCTCGAAGAATTGCTTTCCGAGATCAAGCCGATCGCCGCGAAGGCGAGGGTCAATCTCGCGCTTCCGTCCCTTCGCCTCGATTCCTTCAAAAAGGAATATGCGGAGAGCAGTCGAAAAAGCTCGTTGACTTTCGCGCCCGAAGCGGGGACGCAACGCCTTCGCAACGTCATCAATAAGAACGTTACGGAAGACGATATTCGAAGCGGGCTTTCCGCCGCGTTCGATCAAGGGTATAACAGCGTCAAACTCTATTTTATGCTCGGGCTTCCGACCGAGACGGACGAAGACCTTTTGGGGATCGCGGATCTCGTTCGCTTGATCCGCTCGATCTATTACGAAAATCATCGGGGCGCGATCAATATTTCGGTCAGTTGCTCGGTCTTTATCCCGAAACCCGGGACGCCTTTCCAATGGGAAGCGCAGATCGATATTCCCGAAATGCGCCGCAGGCAGTTCCTCGTTAAGGACGAACTTCGAAAGATCAAAGGCGCGTCTTTCCATTATCACGACCGCGAAACGAGCGAACTCGAAGCGATCTTCGCGCGCGGCGACCGCGATCTCGCGGATCTCATCGAGCTTGCCTATAAAAAAGGCGCGATGTTCGACAGCTGGACGGAGCATTTCCATTACGAAATTTGGGAAGAAGCGATGGCGGAGCTCAAAATCGATAAAGAGAGGTATCTCGGCGCGCAGCCCTTGGACAAGCCTTTGCCTTGGGAATTCATCGACATCGGCGTAACGCGGAAATATCTTTTGCGAGAGCGGGAAAAAGCCTATCGCGCCGAGACGACCAAAGGATGCGATAAGGGCTGTCAAGGGTGCGGCGCGATGAGTTTCGCCCCTTGTGACGAGGTAGCGAGATGATCGTCGTTTTGAAACATTTTAAGCGTGGGAATATGGTTTACGTGTCGCATATCGATCTGTTGCGACACTTTACGCGCGCCTTTCGGAGAGCGGGGCTCGAAATCGAATTTTCGGAAGGGTTCAACCCGCATATGCTGATCAATCTCGGGACGCCGCTGCCGCTCGGAATGAATAGTTCCGCGGAGTATTTGACCGTCCGCGCGAACGTCTCTTCCGCCGAAGAATTTTTGGAAAAGTACAATGCGGTCGCGCCCGAAGGGGTAGACGCGATTCGCGCGTTCGCGCCTCCCGTCGATCCCAAGCTCGCGGCTCGGGTCGTGGCGGCGGATTATTCGGTCAAAGCCGAAAACCATCTCGATAAAAAGAAGGAGATCGAATCCTTCGTAAATCTGCCTTCGATCGAAATGCCCGTTACGAAAAAGGGAGAGACCAAGATCAAAGAGGTCGCGCCCCTCGTCAACGGGATTCGGGTCTATCCCGACAGCGTCAACGTCTGCCTCGCCGCTGGGAACACCACTTTGCGCGCGGACGCTTTTCTTTCTTTCCTCGCGGAAAAGATCGGTTTTACGGCGCACGTCGAAGACCTTTGGAAGTACGAGCAGTACGTCCGCGTAGGCGGCGCGTTACTTGAAACGGACGAATATCTGAATCAACTCGAAAGCGGGCTTTCCGCAAAGGAGTAAGCTATGAAATTGAATTACAAACGCACGATCAAAGTCGGACTTGCGTTCGCGATCATTATGCTGTTTTGGACGGCGTACGATTTCGTGATCCCGCTCCTTCTCGAAAGGGCTTTCGGTCTATCCAACAGCTTGCGCGGCGTCGTTATGGGGATCGATAACATCCTCTCGCTGTTCTTGCTTCCGATCTTCGGAAAATGGTCGGACAATATCAATACGAAGAGGGGGAAAAGGACGCCGTTCGTCTTTATCGGGACCATCCTCTCCGTCGTCATTATGATCTTCGTCCCGATCTCGGCGAGCCGTCAGCTCAAAGACGCGAACGCGCTTCGCTCGGAGATCTACCGCATCGAAGAAGTCGCTTCCGAGAATTTCTCCTACCGCTCCTCCTCGGGCGAGACCTACGAGTCCGGCGAGGCGTTTTATACGATGATGTATTCCGCCGAAGCCAAATCCGGCGTCGGCTACGCGTATTCCGATCACGACTACTTGAAACTCAACGATAAAAACACCCTCGAAAAGTATCTCGAAATCGCGAAAAAGGGCAAAACCGAGATCGAAAAGAAAAATAATAAGTATTACGCCTACGTCATAACTTCGGAAAGCGGTTCGGTCGCGACGGGCGACTACGCTTATACGCTCGGCCGCACGGAGATCACCAAAGAGGAATACGACGCGTTTAAGGCGCAAAACGAAGAATACGAGAAATTCGTCGAGCCCGGAATCGCGGTCTTCGCGAGTGAGGAAGTCAATTCCAAGATCACGAAAAAACACCCAGAACGCATCGGCATCTATCTCGCGATCCTCTTCCTCGTCCTCGTCGCGATGGCGTCTTTCCGTTCGCCCGCGGTCGCTTTGATGCCCGACGTTACGCCCAAGCCGCTCCGCTCCCAAGCGAACGCGATGATCAACCTGATGGGCGGGATCGGCGGCGCGTTTGCCTTCGTCATCTACACCGTCGGTTTCATCATATCCGAGAACAGTTTCATTCAGATCTTCGCGATCTGCGCGGCGACGATGGTCGCGCTGCTCGTCGCGTTCCTGTTCTTGGTGGACGAGAATAAGTACGTCGAAGATTGCAAAAAAGAATGCGAAGCGCACGGCATCAGTAATGACGACGAAGCGACCGAGATTCCGCATCACCAATCGGAAAAAGCGGAAGAGGGCGGCGAATCCGCTCCCGCGGCGCTTTCCGCCGAGGCGATCGCGGCTGAGAAGAAAAAGCACGAAAGAGCTTATCGCCGCAGTTTCTTCTTTATCCTCGCTTCCACCTTTATGTGGTTCATGGGTTATAACGCGATCTCTTCGAACCTTTCGGTTTATTGCACGAAGGTCTTGAATCAGTCCGCTGCGATCGCGTCCGTGATCTCCGGCGCGTCGATGGCGGTTTCGGCGATCGCGTTTATCCCGGTCGGGATCCTCGCGGTCAAGATCGGAAGAAGGAAGAGCGTCCTGCTCGGGTTCTCCCTCGCGATCGTCTCCTTTGTCCTCGTCTTCCTCTTCGTCAAGCCCGATCATATGGCGAAATATCTCTTCGCGATCTTCTATCTGATCGCAGGCTTCGGCTTGATCATAACGAACGTCAATACCTTCCCGATGGTCTTGGAGCTTTCCTCTTCTTCCAGCGTCGGAAAATATACGGGATATTACTATATCTCCACGATGAGCGCGCAGGCGATCACCCCCTTTATTTCGGGTCTCGTTATGGATTATTTCGAGGATCAGTACTTGTTTCTTTATTCCGCGATTTGCGTCGTCGCGGCGTTCGTGTTTATGTTCTTTACGAGATACGGCGATTCGAAGCCCGTGCCTGCGGCGTCGGCGTTGGAATATTTAGGCGCGGGCGACGACTGATGCGCGCGGATAAAGGCGCATCTGCTTCGTTAACTATCTGCGCCGCCGCGCGTCACGTACAAGGAGTACGCTCGCACGCGTCGGCTTGATGAGCCTCGCATCTACTACCTTTCTCCGCGCGCATAGCCCGCGAACGCATATAAAGGCGACTACCGATAGGGATTTTATGAAAAATTAAAATTCGATGATAATTGCACTTTCGAGCGGTCAACAAATTAGGATTTGGAGAATATCCGAGTCCTTTTTGTTTGTAACACGTGAATTTTGCGGGAAATAATAAATTTTTTAAAACTTGTAATAAAACTCTTGACAAGTGCACTTGTAATGCCATACAATACAAGTGCAATCGGAAATTGCAAATAATTATCATGTCGGAGGAATAGAAAAATGACAAACATTGAAAAAGCAAAGGCTCTTATCGGAACTTTCAATTCGGGAGATCTCAAATTGGCGGACAGTATGCTTGCCGAAAAGTACACGCAACACAACTTGGCGTTTGCGGACGGAAGAGACGCTTTTATCGCCGCAGTCGCAGGATTGCAACAAGCACCCGTGAAAACTACGGTCAACGTAGTGCGAGAGTTTGCAGATGGCGAGTATGTAGTGCTACAGGTCGTATATAACTTTGCGGGCGCGGGCGAACAAATCAATTTCGACGTGTTCCGTTTTGAAAACGGTTTGATCGCAGAGCATTGGGATAATGCAACGTCCAAAGCACCGGCAAATCCGAGCGGACACACCCAAATCGACGGCGATACGGCTATTATTCCCAACGGAAATACCGAGAAAACGAGAGCCATTGTTTCGGGCTTCATCGGTGATGTGCTTCGTGGTGAGAACCCCGATAAACTCACTTCTTATTTTGATGGGGACAAGTATATTCAACACAATATCGCCATTGCAGACGGATTGTCCGGTTTAGGCGCAGCACTCGGCGAGATGGCGAAAGCGGGCATTCAAATGATCTATAACCGCACGTTCAAAGTTCTTGCTTGCGGCAACTATGCGCTTGGTATGAGCGAAGGCACGTTCGGAGGCAAACCCACCGTTTACTATGATCTTTTCAGAGTGGAAAACGGTTTCATTGCCGAGCATTGGGACGTTATGGAAGAAACAATGCCGAAAGAAAAATGGGCGAACCTGAACGGGAAGTTCTAAAACTTGTAATAAGCCAGGTGACATCTTCGTCTTTTTGTGATATACTATTTATGACGGAGGTGTTATTATGCAAATAACGAGTAAGTTTACCATTGGCGTACATATCATCGCCGCTTTGGAATATTTCAAAAACGACTATAACGTGACAAGTGGATTCCTTGCGGGAAGCGTCGGTGCCAATCCCGTTCTTATTCGCACGATCATGAGCGAATTAAAAGACGCCGGATTTATCAAAATCAGTCAAGGGAAAACGGGCATCTGCCTTGCTAAACCGATAGAAGAAATCTCTTTTTACGATATTTACAAAGCGCTCGATTGCGTGGAGGAAAACGGACTGTTCCATTTCCACGAGAACCCGAATATGAATTGCCCCGTTGGAAAGAACATTCATAAGACAATGGACGAGCGCCTTGCCGCTATTCAGGATTCAATGGAATCGGAAATGAAGAAAATATCGGTCGGCGACGTGTATAAAGACATCAAAAAAGAAATGAACTTGCAATGAGGTGAAAAGATGAACAAAGTCGTAGAAGAACTGAAAAAGGTCGGAGTGTTTTATATCGCCACCGTTGAGGGCGATCAACCGAGAGTTCGCCCATTCTCTTCGGTCGCGGAGTTCGACGGAAACGCCTATATTTGTTGCGGAAATCATAAGGAGATATATAAACAGATATCAGCAAATCCAAAAATCGAACTTTGCGGAATGTATGACGGCGGGACGTGGCTTCGCGTATCCGCCGTTGCCGTGGAAGATAACCGCGCGGAAGTACAACAAGCGGTACTCGATGATCCCACGGGACCGAAACAACTCTATAAAGCGGGCGACGGACGGTTTGTGACCTATCGTTTGACCGAGATCAAAGCATTGAAGTATAACTTCTACGCCGCGCCTGAAAAGATAAAAGAAAATGAGTGATAAAGGAATCGGTGAAATGAGCGAAAAAACGAAAATGCTATCAGGAGAACTGTACGACCCGAGCGACGAAGAATTGCTTGCGCTACGAAAGAAGTGCCACGGTCTTTGTTTGAAATATAGTCAAACCACGGAAGAAGACGAGGAGATTAGAGAATCCTTGTTGAAAGAAATGGGTATTGTGCGGGGAAAGAACGTCTATTTGCAGGGACCGATCTATTTTGACTACGGCTGTTTTACTTCCATAGGGGAAAACACCTATGCGAATTTCAATCTGACCGTCTTAGACGTCTGTCCCGTTACGATAGGAAAGAACGTTTTTATGGGAACGGGCGTCAGCATAGTTGCGCCGCTTCATCCTATGAAGTATCAAGAGCG
Organism: Clostridia bacterium; assembly: GCA_024685775.1. Taxonomy (NCBI): domain Bacteria; kingdom Bacillati; phylum Bacillota; class Clostridia; species Clostridia bacterium. The sequence goes on from JAIKVL010000029.1 coordinate 8,138, forward strand.
GAATATATTTATGAATGACAAAGGGATAATGACCGACAAGGAATACGGAAAGCCGATCACGATAGAGGATAATTGTTGGATCGCTTCAAACGTTACGATATGCGGCGGAGTAACGATCGGCGCGGGCTCGGTAATAGGGGCGGGCTCGGTCGTAACGAGATCTATTCCGGCAAATTCGTTTGCGGCGGGGAATCCCTGTAAGGTCATTCGTTCGATCGACAACAACGAATTATAAGGCGGATAAGAAAATGGTCGGCACAAAGTGGTGCATCGAATATCTGAAAAAATATAACGGGATCGACGCTTTGCCCGATATGCCGGACGAGGCGCTTTTCCGCGCGCTTCAAAATATCACGATGCCCTATGCGTTGTCCGAGGAGTTTTATCAAAAACAGGATGCCGTACTGCAAGAGATACTATCTCGTAAAGATATTACGAACGTCGCCGATTTTCCGGATGGTATCTCTCTTTGGAAAGGTGATATTACTCTTCTGAAAGCGGATGCTATCGTCAATGCTTGCAACAATAAAATGCTCGGCTGTTTCGTGCCGGGACATCATTGTATCGACAATGCCATTCATTCTTTTGCCGGTTTGCAAGTCAGACGGGATATGATGGCGACAATGAAAGAACAAGGTCATGACGAGCCTAACGGCGATTGCAAAGTGACGAAAGGATATAATTTGCCGTCCGAATACATTTTTCACACGGTCGGTCCGATTTATTCGGGGAAGAAACAAGACGAGATCGACCTTGCTGCCTGCTACCGTGCGTGTCTGAAAAAAGCGGACGAGATGGAATTGACTTCCCTCGTCTTTTGCTGTTTGTCCACAGGTATCTTTGGGTATCCGATAGAGGAAGCGACGTCCATAGCGATACGAGAAGTCAAGACTTATTTGTCGGAGAAAAACAAGAATCTTCGTAAAGTGGTATTCAACGTGTTCAGAGGACAGGATTATGACGTATATCAAAGACTACTCGCAAGAGATTGAAAAGATAAAGGTAGCCATAAACGGAGCGGACGCTGTATTGATCGGCGCAGGCGCGGGACTATCCACCTCCGCAGGATTGACGTATAGCGGAGAACGATTTGAGCGGTATTTCTTCGACTTTGCTGAAAAATACGGCATAACCGATATATATTCGGGCGGGTTTTATCCCTTTTCCGATGAAGAAACTCGTTGGGCGTGGTGGGCAAGGCATATCTATTTCAATAGATATATCGACGCGCCGAAACCCGTTTATAGCAAATTGTATTCCCTTGTCCAAAACAAGGAGTATTTCGTTTTAACGACCAACGTCGATCATCAATTCCAACGAGCGGGATTCGACAAGAATCGTTTGTTTTATACGCAGGGCGATTATGGGTTGTTCCAAAGTACGAATCCAAGAATAAAAAAGACGTTTGACAACGAAGAATGGACGATGAAAGCGATGGCGGCGCAAGGCTTTGTCCGTGACGAAAACGGCGTGTTTACCGTGCCGGAAGACAAAAGAATCTCAATGCGCATCCCTACCGAACTGATACCGCGCTGTCCGATAACAAACGGTGCGGTAACAATGAATCTCCGCTCGGATGATACCTTTGTCGAAGATGAAGGTTGGCACGAAGCAAGTCACCGTTATGCGGAGTTTGTCGGGAAATGCGCCGACAAGAAGATCGTTTTTCTCGAACTCGGCGTCGGTGGCAATACGCCCGTGATTATCAAATACCCGTTTTGGCGTATGACCTATGCAAACAAAAACGCAACCTATATTTGCATTAACTACGGCGAGGCGATATGCCCTGACCAAATCAAGGAGAGATCTATTTGCATTGATGCGGATATAGAAGCGGTACTATCCAAATAATCGTTACTATCCGCAAATGGGAAAGTGTCTCAAAAGGCGCATCTGCTTCGTTTGCTGATTTCGAATCGCGCAGTTATGTACAAGGAGTACACGCCTGCGCGATTCTTTGTCGAGCCTCGCATCTGCGCCCTTCTCCGAATTCTCGGGTGAATGTGCGTTAGGTTCGTTGGCGCGATCATTGTTTGCCCGAATTTGCGGAAAAACGGCGATTTTTTTCGTTTCGTTTTTACGTTTGCTTTTTTTTCGCGCGAAAGATATAATAAGAATAGGATAAGAAAGGCTTCGGGCTTTTTTTTCGAGACGAAGGAGAAAAAATGAAATTCGATTGTGAACTTGTTGGAAAAGTCGGTTCGATGGCGCTCATCGATAAAAAGAGAAACGCGCTGAGTTACGACGCCGTCGCGCGCATTTCGCAGGATCTCAGACCGGGCGATATTTGGGTCACGAGCGGCGCGGTGGAAGTCGGCAGGCTGGACTATATCCAAAGAAACGGCAGGGAGATCGACGGAGACGACGAGGACGTTAAGACCGATTACAGCGCGCAAGGGCAAACCGTCCTTATGAACACCTATCGCCAATTCATCGATCCGAAGTTCAGCGTTCGTCAGATCCTCGTCGAGCATCAGCATTTCAACGATCCCGAAAAGCGCGAGCATCTTCGCGCGATGCTTCTCCGCGCGAAAGAGCAGGGCGCGATCCCCATCATCAACTATAACGACGCGGTCAGCTGCGAAGAGACGCGCAACCTCGAAATCCGTAATTTGAAGCTCAAATCGGCGCACGTCGTCCAATGCGTGGATAACGACGAGACGGCGAGTCAGATCGCTTGCTTGATGAAAGCGGAGACCCTTTTGATCCTGACTTCGACCGAGGGGATCTATACGGACAGCAAAGATAAATCCACCCTCGTTCCCTTGATCGGCGGAAAAGATATCGAAGAGCTTATCAAAAACGTCGAATATTATCAAACGCTTTGCGAAGGCGCGAGCCGCAAGGGCGCGAACGGCGCGAAAGCCAAACTCGAATACATCAAGGAGCCTCTCTATAACGGAACGAAAGTCATTATCGCATCCTCGCAGTACGGGATCCGAGAGATCCTTTCGGGTAGCGTCCCCTGCACGGTCATTAAGACGTACTAAAAACAAAAAAACGGTTTCGCCTTCTTAGGGTGAGACCGTTTTTCCTTTATTCGAGTTTTATTGACATTTGAGCGGGGTTGTAATATAATATTACAAGTCTGTAACGAGTCGGTTTTTCGGCTCGAAAAAATTTCAATCGTGTGCGCGCTTTTGCGGCGAGACACAAAAGGAGAATACCGTGGGACTGATTAAAGCGATAGCAGGGGCAACTTCCGGCGCGTTTGCCGACCAATGGAAAGAATTTTTCTATTGCGAATCGATGGACAGAGACGTCCTCGTTTGCAAAGGCGTAAATAAGATCAACAGAAAGCGTTCCAGCAACTATAAGGGAAGCGAGAACGTCATTTCGAACGGTTCCGGCATCGCCGTCGCGGACGGACAATGCATGATCATCGTGGAGCAAGGCGCGGTCGTCGAGCTCTGCGCGGAGCCCGGTCAATACACCTATGACAAATCGTCCGAACCCAGCATTTTTTACGGCGGACTCGGAAAGGGCATCGTCGGCATCTTCAAAACCATCGGAAGGCGTATCGGTTACGGCGGCGACACCGGCAAAGATCAACGCGTCTACTATATCAATTTGAAAGAGTTGATCGATAATAAATTCGGGACGAGGAATCCCGTTCCTTTCCGCGTCGTGGATCACAATATCCGCCTCGATATCGACGTCTCCGTCCGCTGCTCGGGCGTCTTCTCCTATAAGATCACCAACCCTCTTTTGTTCTATAAAAACGTCTGCGGAAACGTGACGGATAATTACACGAGAAGCGAGATCGACGCGCAACTCAAAGAGGAATTCATCAGCGCGCTGCAACCCGGTTTCGGAAAGCTTTCCGCGATGGAAATGCGCCCGAACCAGATCCCCGCGCACGTCGCCGAACTCGAACAGGCGATGAACGAGGCTCTTTCCGAAAAGTGGCGCGATCTCAGAGGTCTCGAAATCGTGTCCATCGCGCTCGGAAGCGTGACTTTGCCGAAAGAGGACGAGGATCTTATCAAGGAAGCGCAGCGTCAATCCATTTATCGCGACCCGTCGATGGCGGCGGCTTCTCTCGTCGGAGCGCAAGGCGACGCGATGCGCGCCGCAGCCGCAAACCGCAACGGCGCGATGATGGGCTTTATGGGGATGGGTATGGCGCAATCCGCCGGCGGAATGAACGCGAACGCGCTTTTCGGAATGGCTGCCGAGCAGAATAAAATGCGCGCGCAGGAAGCTCCGAAAGCCGCAACGGCGCCCGCCGGAAGCTGGAAATGCTCTTGCGGCGCGATTTGCACGGGAAAATTCTGCGTCGAATGCGGCGCGAAGAAACCCGAAGAGGGCTGGAAATGCTCCTGCGGCGCGATCAACAAAGGAAAGTTCTGCGCGGAGTGCGGAGCGAAAAAGCCCGCGGGCGAGCCGCTCTATCGCTGCGATAAATGCGGATGGGAGCCCGAAGACCCGAAGCATCCCCCGAAGTTCTGCCCCGAATGCGGCGATCCCTTCGACGGCGACGATATCAAATGAGTTTGAGGTAGATTATGCCCGAAGTTAAAAATTTGACCTGTCCTTGCTGCGGCGGTTCGCTCCGTTTCGACGCCGCGTCGCAAAACGTCAAGTGTCCTTATTGCGACAGCGAATTTTCCGTGGACGATTTGAAATCGTACGACGAAGAACTCGAAAAAGATTTCAAGGACGAAACCGATCTCCATACCGGATCCGAATCCGAATTATCCGCGGAAGACCTCGAAGGACTGAACGTCTTTTTATGCGAATCCTGCGGCGGTGAGATCATCGCGGGGGAAAACACTTCTGCGACGATTTGCCCGTATTGCTGCAATCCCGTCGTGATCCAAGGCAGATTGACCCAAGGTTACAAGCCGAGATATATTATTCCGTTCAAGAAGGATAAAGCCGCCGCGGTCGCCGCTTTATCCGAACACTTGAAGCATAAGCCGCTCCTTCCGCGCGTCTTCAAATCCGAAAGCAAACTGAACGAGATCCAATCGCTTTACGTTCCTTTTTGGCTGTACGACGCGGACGTCGACGCGAGACTCAAATTCTCGGGAACGAGAGAGCGCACTTGGTCCACGGAGTCCTACGATTATAAAGAAGTCAGCTACTATTCTTTGATCCGCGCGGGAAAGATCGGATTCGAGCATTTGCCGGTGGACGCGTCTTCTTCCATTCCGAATAATCTTTCCGAATCGGTGGAGCCCTACGATTTCTCGGGTGCGGACGATTTTAAGACCACCTATCTCGCGGGATATCTGTCGGATAAGTTCGACGTCAGCGCGGAAGATAATTCCGAGAGGGCGGTGCAACGCATGAAGGAAACCACCGTTACCGCCTTCCGCTCCACGACGAGGAACTTTGACAACGTCAGGACGGAAAGCTGCAACGTTAAACTGTCGAACACCAATCACGATTACGCGCTTTTCCCGATGCACGTTCTGAACGCGACTTGGCGCGATAAAAAGTTTACCTTCGGGATGAACGGACAAACGGGGAAATTCGTCGGAGACCTTCCGACTTCGCCTTTCCTTTTCGCGCTGTGGCTCGTTCTCTCTTTCGTCGTCCTCGGCGCGCTCTTCGGCGTGATCGGGTTCTTTGCGTCGGATCGGTCGGCGGGAGGAATCGTGATCGGCTTGATCTTCGCGCTGATCGTTTCCCTGATCATCGTCTTCGCGATGAAAAAGAAGAATAAATCGATCGCGTTTCGATACGGCTCGGCGGATTACATAAAACCGAACAGTTGGATCGTCGAGGAAGCAAGAGATATTTTCCTTTATAAGAAGATCACGAAAAAGCCGCGTAACAACGGTTCGAAATAATTAACCGAAATCGCTCTCTCCGAAAGGGAAGAGCGATTTTTCGTTTCTCACGGCGGTACGGGTGGGTTTTGAATATTTTTCCTTTTTTTTACATACTACCCTGCGGAGGTAGTATGAAAGCAACGGGAATACTCAGAAGAATCGATGAACTCGGCAGGGTCGTCATCCCCAAAGAGATTCGGAAAAGCATGAAGATGAGAGAGGGCGAAGAGCTCGAAATCTATACGACCGATCAAGAGGTCGTCCTGAAAAAGTACAGCGAACTCGCCTCGATGGAAAATTTCGCGCGATCCCTTGCGGACGCGATCAAAAAGGTGACGGGGAAAAGCGTCGTCATCGCGGACGCGGATAAGGTTATCGCGTCTTCCGGAAGGGGCGCGATCGCGGAAGGCGAACCCGTCCCCGAAGGGCTTACGAAGATTTCGGAATCGCGCCGAAAGTCGGTCTTGGAGGGGGAGAACCTTTTGCCGCTCGGCGTGGAAGGCGTCCGCGCGCAGATCGTTCAGCCTATTCTCGCCGCGGGCGACCTGTTTGGGACGTTCGTTTTGCAGTCTTTCGATCCGCCCGTCAAAGCGGATGAGCAATTGGCGGCGACGGGAGCAAGTTTTTTTGAAAGCCAGATCAATCGATAAAAGCTACGCGAAGCGGGCGGGAATCTTGACTGCCGTCAGCTTGCTTGCGAAGGTGATCGGCGCCTTATATCGCATTCCGCTGACCAACGTCATCGGCGCGGAAGGCGTCGGGTTGTATCAACTCGTTTTCAGCATTTACGCGCTTTCGATCGCCTTTACGTCCGCTTTTACTTCTACTTTGATCTCGCGCGGCGTTTCTTCTTTGAACGCGATGGAAGAAAACGGGAAAGCGAGAGGCTATTTTCGGAAAGCGACGGCGGAAAGCGTCCTTTCCGCAGCCCTTGCGGCGGCGATCCTCTTTGCGTTCGGCGAGGCGATCGCTTCTTTCCAAGGCGCGCCCGAAGGCGGGCTCGGGTATCGCGTGATCGCTCCCGCGGTCGTCCTTGTCGCGATTCTCTCTTCTTTGAAGGGTTGGTTCGGCGGGAACCTGAATCTTTTGCCGACCGCTTTATCCATCGTCATCGAACAGGTCGTAAAACTCGGGGCGGGGATCTCGCTCGCGCTTCTCTTTCGAGGACGCGGGGTCGCGACTGCCGCCGCGGCGGCGCTCGGCGGCGTCACGATCTCCGAAGCGGCGGCGACGCTCGCATTGGCTTTGACCTATCTGAAAAAGCGGGGCGGCGGGGCGATCGAGCGAGTCCCTTTGCGATCCGTTCTGAAAGAAGGGCTTCCGCTTCGGCTGAACGGGCTTATTCTCCCTTTCGCCGCATTTGCGGACGGGCTTTTGATCGTCCGTCTTTTGATGCGCTACGGGCTTTTCCGCGCGCAGGCGATCTCCTACTACGGGATCTATTCGGGCGCGATGGGCTCGATCGTCAATTTCCCTGTCGTCCTCGTTCTTTCGCTCGCGATCGCCGTGATCCCGCTTTTGTCGCGGGCGAAGGCGACGAGAGATATGCTTTCCCTGAAAGAAAAAAGCTCGCTTACGGTCAAATTGACGATCGCGGTCAGCTTGCCTTTCGCGCTTGCTTTGACCGTGCTTGCGCCGCAGATCGTTACGCTCCTGTATCCCGTCTTTACGGACGAGCAGGCGGCGGTCGCTTCTGCGCTGCTCTCGATCGGCGGCGGGATCGTCCTCTTTTTATCGTTGACGCAGATCTACGCTTCGCTCCTGCAAGCCGTGGATAAAGCGGACGTCGCGGCGGAAAGTTTGGCGATCGCGATGCTTGCGCGCGTCCTTTTGCTTCTCGCCCTCGTCCCGCGGATCGGAGCGATCGGGATCGCGCTTTCGACTTTGATCTCCTACGCGATCGCGACGCTTTTGAACGTCCTGAAATGGGTCGCGTACACGGGCAGGGCGAAAAACGCGCTGAAAACCCTTGCCTCGCTGACCGCTTCGGGTGCTATAATGATACTGGCGATCCTTGCGCCCGTCTTGCTTTTGAAGAGCGCGATTCTTTCTCTCGCGGTATCGGCGGCGGTCGGATCGATCGTGTATTTTGCGTCGGTCGCTCTTTTCAAAGTCTTTTCGATCGGAGAGCTTCGGTCGATGGGTCTGCGGAAGGGAGCGGAGCGATAGGAGGAAATATGGCGGATAGATATTCTTTGGAAGCAAAGTCGTTTTTGGCGCATCGCGCCTTCTCGATCCCGTTCGGAGCGGAAGTCGAGATCAAGAACGTAACGGGGGAAGATCTTGCCCCCGTCGCGGTAAAACTGTTACATAGCGCGGGCGACGGCGCCGTCCTTTTGACGCAAAACGGAGCGCAAAAAGAGGTCGCGCTTTCTCGTCTCGCAGAAGAGCGTTTGAGCGGCGCGGCCGAGATCCTTCTTCCCGCGCGCGATTTTCTCACGCAAACGCGTTTTTCTTTTTCCGATTTGATCTATATCATTCATCGCCTGCGCGACGAGGACGGTTGCGAATGGGATAAAGCGCAGACCCACGAGAGCATTCGCTCGAACGCCGTCGAAGAAGCGATGGAACTCATCGAAGCGATCAACAATAAAGACGTAGACAATATGAGAGAAGAAACGGGCGACGTCCTTCTCCAAGGCGCGTTTCACGCCGTGATCGCGGAAGGAAACGGGGAGTACGACGTTTCGGACGTGATGAGCGAGCTTTGCGCGAAACTTATTTTCCGCCATCCCCATGTCTTCGGGACGGTCAAAGCCTCGAATCAGGAAGAGGCTCTCGCCGCTTGGGAACAGGCGAAAATGAAAGAGAAAAAGCAACAGACCACCGCGGACAGAATGGAGCACGTCGCGAAGACGCTTTCGGCGGCGATGCGCGCGCAAAAGGTGCAGAAGTACGCGCGAAAGGTCGGATTCGATTTTCCGACGGCGGAGGAAGCGTCCGAAAAAGTTACGGAAGAACTGAACGAATTTTTGGCGGCTTCGCCCGAAGAGGCAGAGCTCGAAGGCGGCGATCTTTTGTTTGCCGCGGTAAACGTCCTTCGGATGAAAGGCGTCGATCCCGAAATGGCTTTGACGCGCTCGGTGGATAAATTCGTCGCTCGGTTTACGAAAGTCGAAAACGCCGTCCTTTCTTCGGGAAGGAAGATGCAAGACCTTTCGATCGAAGAACTCGACGCGATCTACGAAGAAGTTAAGAAAGAAGAAAGGAGCGCGCTTTCCGCGCGGAAAGACGGTTGACGGGGCGGGCGATCCGAATCGGAAACGTAGAGCTTTCCTCCAACGCGGTTTTCGCTCCGATGGCGGGATATTCCGACCTCGGCGCGCGCTATCTCGCCAGACTTTACGGCGCGGGGCTGACCTATACCGAGATGGTCAGCGCGAAAGGTCTTATTTATCAAAACGCGGAAACGAAAAAACTTCTCGATAAAAGCGAGATCGAATCGCCGTTTGCGGCGCAGCTCTTCGCGTCTTCGCCCGACGTCGTCTTCGCCGCGGTCAAACTCTTGCCCGAGACGGTCGATATCGTCGATCTCAATATGGGGTGTCCCGCTCCGAAAATCGTAAAAAACGGGGAAGGGAGCGCGCTTTTGAAAGATCCCGTTTTGGCGGGCGAACTCGTCCGCGCGGCGGTCGAAGCCTCTTTCCGCCCCGTGACGGTCAAGATGCGGCTCGGGTTCGAAAAGGGGAATTTTACGGCGGATCGGGTCGCGCGGGAAGCGGAAAAAGCGGGCGCGAAAGCGATCACCGTCCACGGGCGATATCGCGAGGAAATGTACTCGGGCGTTTCGGACAGGCAGGCGATCAAGCGCGTGCGCGACGCATTCGGCGGGACGTTTTTCGCGAACGGCGACGTTAAGTCTTTTCGCGATTACGAAAGAATGCTCTCGGAGACGGGCGCGGACGGCGTTATGATCGGGCGCGGCGCGCTCGGGAATTACAAGCTCTTTTCGGAGATCGCGGGGATCGAACTCGATCGCACCGAAAAGCAGGATATCGAAACGCAGATCGCGTTTTTGAAAAAGGAGTATCCGGAGCGCATCGTCGTGAATTTGATGAAATCTCACGTTTGCGCGTATGCGTCGGGGAAGGCGGGCGTCGCGAAAGAGATCCGCGAAACCGTCCACCGCGCGACGAGCTACGAAGACCTGCAAGCGGTCGTCGAAACCTATTTCGGAGGAGAAAAATGAAGAAGTTTATTTGGATTGCGCTTATCTTGTGTTTCGCGGCGGTCGGGATGTTTGCCTGCGCGAAGAAAGAAAAAACGCCTCGCCCCGATTCTTCGACCTGCGTTCACGAGGACGCGCTGACTTCTTTCGTCACGAATCGAACGAAAACCCCGTTCGCCGCCGAATACACCTGCTCGATTTGCGGCAGAAAAGAGATCCGCTCGTTCGGATACGAAGAGATCGAGATCCCCCTCGTCGAGATCAAGGGGAATCTTGACGGCATATCGAAAGAAGATAAGGTTCGGGCGACGATTCGATACCAAAGCGCGGGACTCTCTTTCGAAAAGAACGCGACGCTGAAATGGCAGGGCGATTCAAGTCTGGAATATCCGAAAAAGAATTATTCGGTAACGCTATATGACTCGAAATACAATAAAAAAGAAAAAATCGCTGTCAAAGAGGAATGGGGCGTGCAGAGCAAGTATTGCCTGAAAGCGAATTATCTCGATCCGAGCGGCGCGAGAAACTTGGTTCTCTCCGATCTTTACGGCGAAGTCGCAGGGACGCGCGCTGCGGACGATCCCTTCAAGGATCTTCCGAACGGCGGCGCGGTGGACGGATTCTTGATCCTTCTTTATCACGACGGACAATACCTCGGGCTGTATAACTGGAATATCCCGCGGGATAAGTGGCTTTTCGGAATGGGCGACGAGGACGCGGGCGAAGCAATCCTTTGCGGCGATATCGTTGAAAAGGACGGAGTGCCGGGGATTACGCTCGACGAAAACGAAAAAGATCATTGGGAAATCGAATACTGTAACGAAAAATTTTCGGAAGGAAAGGGTGAATCTTGGTGTGTGGATTCTTTTAACGAAATGCTTTCTTTCGTTAAAAATGCGGATAGCGAAACTTTGCGAGCGCAGGGGAACGCCTATTTGAATATGGAAAGGACGTTAGACGTGTTGCTCTTTCTTTGTGTTTTCGGTGTGTGCGATAATCTTCATAGCAATATGGTCTGGTGCACTTACGACGGAAAAGCGTGGGCGCCGATTCCCTACGATTTGGATCGGACTTTGGGGCGAGATGGAACCAGACTTTATAAAGCGAAGGGACTTGACGATTTTAAAGGATTGTTTCTTTACGGCAATATTTTCGTGACATTTTACGAAGAATTAAGAACTCGCTATTTTGCTTTTCGAGAGACGCTCTTTACGACGGAACACATTTCTTCGTTGATATCGGAAAACATAAAGGGTGTGGATGATCGCTATTTTCGAAGCGAGTTTGAAAAATGGGAGGAAGCGGGCTGGCGCGAGACTTTGTCGGTGTTACCGATCGGATCCTTTGACGATGAATTAAAGTATATCAAAGACTATCTTGATCAAAGATTCGCTTTTTGCGACGAGATTTTCGCAAGGGAAGAACTAATGTTCGATAAAGAAGGAAGGCTGTTTTTCGGAGAGAATTAAAACTCCTCTTTTCGCCTTTCAAAAAAATCGGCGTTTTTCATTTTACAAGCGCGCGCGCGAGGGTTTATAATAAAGAAAAATAAAAGCGAGGTGCTTTGTTATGGATAAACTTACCGTAAAAGACATTGACGTAAAAGGCAAGAGGTGTTTGGTTCGCGTGGATTTCAACGTCCCGATGAAGGACGGCGTCATCACCGACGAAAACCGCATCAACGGCGCGCTCCCCACGATCAAATATCTCGTGGATCAAGGCGCGAAAGTCATTTTGTGCTCCCATATGGGCAAACCGCATAACGTGCTTTCCGCGGGATGGGGCTTGAACAAGAAGGAAAAAGCGAAGCTCGAAGCTCTTCCCGAAAGCGAAAGAGCGGCGGCGGAAAAAGAAATGATGGAGAAAGCCGCGAAGGACAGAACCAAACTTTCTTTGAAACCCGTTGCGATCGCGCTTGCCGCGAAACTCGGCAAGGAAGTCAAGATGAGCGACGATTTCGTCGGTCCCTGCTCCGATAAGCTCGTTGCCGAAATGAAAGACGGCGACGTCGTCCTTCTCGAAAACACCCGTTTCGATAAAGGCGAGGAAAAGAGAGACGAAGCTCTCTGCAAGAAGCTCGCTTCTTACTGCGACGTCTACGTAAACGACGCGTTCGGAACCGCGCACCGCTCTCACGCGACGACCGCGGCGATCGTCGAATACGGTTTCGTCAAGACCGCGGTTTGCGGCTTCCTGATCGAGAAAGAGCTCTCCGTTATGGCGGACACCCTCGAAAATCCCGCCCGTCCCTTCGTCGCGATCCTCGGCGGAGCGAAAGTCGCGGATAAGCTCAACGTCATCGACAACCTTCTCAATAAGTGCGACACCTTGATCATCGGCGGTGGCATGAGCTACACCTTTATGAAAGCTTTGGGCTATGAAGTCGGAACCTCTCTTCTCGACGAGAGCAAGATCGATTATTGCCGCGAGATGATGGAGAAAGCGAAGAAGCTCGGAAAGAAATTCCTTCTCCCGCTCGACGTCGTTACGACCAAGGAATTCCCCGATCCGATCGACGCTCCCGTCGAAGTCGAAGTCTATGACTGCGACAAGATGCCCGCCGACAGAATGGGTATGGATATCGGACCCAAGACGAGAAAACTCTATGCGGACGCGGTTGCGAACGCAAAATCCGTCATTTGGAACGGACCGATGGGCGTCTTTGAGAACCCGACCCTTGCGGAAGGAACGATGAGCGTCGCGAAAGCGCTTGCGGAAGCGAAAGACGCGATCACGATCATCGGCGGCGGCGACAGCGCAGCTGCGGTCAACCAGCTCGGCTTCGCGGATAAGATGACCCACATCTCGACGGGCGGCGGCGCGAGCCTCGAACTCTTCGAAGGAAAGGTCCTTCCGGGTATCGCTTGCCTTAACAACAAATAATTCAATCGAAAACATTATAAGGAGAAAAAATATGAGAACTCCCATTATCGCAGGAAACTGGAAAATGAACAACACGATCGCGGCGACCAAGGCTTTGATTACCGATCTCATCCCCCTCGTCAAAGACGCGAAGGCGGAAGTCGTCATCTGCACGCCGTATACCGATCTCGCGACCGCGGTCGAACTCACCAAAGGAACGAACATTAAGGTCGGCGCGGAGAACGTCCACTGGGCGGAAAAAGGCGCGTTTACCGGAGAAATCTCCGCGGATATGCTCGTCGAACTCGGCGTGACCTACGTCATCATCGGTCACAGCGAGCGCAGACAGTACTTCGGCGAGACCGATCAGACCGTCAACGCGCGCGTCAAAGCGGCTCTCCAAAAGGGTTTGAAGCCCATCATCTGCGTCGGTGAAACCTTGGAAGAAAGGGAAGGCGGCAAGGTTGAAGAAGTCCTCGTCCGTCAAACCACCGAAGCCTTGAAGGACATCGCGGAAGCGGAACTTATGAACATCGTCGTCGCGTACGAACCCGTTTGGGCGATCGGCACCGGCAAGACCGCGACCGCCGAAGTCGCGAACGACACGATCAAGATCATCCGTGACACCATCGCGAAACTTTATTCCAAAGCGACCGCGGAAGAAGTCGTCCGCATCCAATACGGCGGCAGCATGAATCCGAAGAACGTCAAAGAGCTTATGGCAATGCCTGAGATCGACGGCGGTTTGATCGGCGGCGCGAGCCTCAAAGCTCCCGATTTCAGCCTCGTGGTGAATTATTGATCTATGGCTAAATTACACGCAATCGTCATAATGGACGGTTTCGGGATCAATCCCGAAGTTAAAGGAAACGCCATCAAGGCGGCCGGAACTCCTTTCATCGATTCTTTGATGGCGGAGTATCCTTCCGTTCAGATCGGCGCGAGCGGTCTTTCCGTCGGACTCCCGGACGGGCAGATGGGAAACAGCGAAGTCGGACATACGAACATCGGCGCGGGCAGGGTCGTCTATCAGGAACTCACGAGGATCGGTCTCGCCGTTAAAGACGGTTCGATCAATGAAAACCCCGCGATCGTCGCGGCGATGGACAGCGCGATAAAGGGCGGCAAAGCGCTCCATTTTATGGGGCTTTTGTCCTCCGGCGGCGTCCATAGTCATATCGATCATCTGAAAGGACTTTTGAAAGCGGCGAAAGAAAAGGGCGTCGAGAAAGTCTTCGTCCATTGCTTTATGGACGGTCGCGACGTCTCTCCGACGAGCGGCGTCGGCTTTATGCAAGAGATCTGCGATTATATCAAAGAGATCGGCAGCCCCGCGAAGATCGCTTCGATCACCGGTAGATTTTACGCGATGGATCGCGATAACGCGTGGGATCGCGTCCAAAAGGCTTTCGATATGATGACGCTCGGCGAGGGTATCAAAGAAAAATGCCCCGTCGAAGCGATGAAGAAGAGCTACGAAAACGGCGTTACGGATGAGTTCGTCCTCCCGACGGTCCTCGTCGGCGAAGACGGCGAAGCGGTCGGAAAGGTCGGAAGAGGCGACAGCATCGTCTTCTATAACTTCCGCCCCGATCGCGCGAGAGAGATCACCCAAGCCTTTATTTACGAGGATTTCTCCGCTTTTCCGAGAGCTTGCGGATTCCTCGCTCCGAAGTTCGTCTCGATGACGAGTTATAAAGCGGAATTCGAAGGAAAGCTCGAAGTCGCGTTCAAACCGACGAGCCTCGAAAATACCTTCGGCGAGTACGTTTCTTCGCTCGGACTGAAACAGCTCCGTATCGCGGAAACGCAAAAATACGCGCACGTTACCTTCTTCTTTAACGGCGGAAACGAGACCCCGTATAAAGGCGAAGACCGCGTCTTGATCCCGTCGCCCCAAGTCGCGACTTTCGATATGAAGCCCGAAATGAGCGCGGTCGAGATCACGGATAAGGCGATCGAACTCATCGAAGCGGAAATGTACGACGTTATGGTCCTGAACTACGCGAACTGCGATATGGTCGGGCATACCGGTATTATGGAAGCCGCGGAAAAAGCGGTATCCACCGTCGACGCTTGCGTTAAGAGACTCATCGAAGCGATCAAGAAGGCGGGCGGTATGGCGATCGTCACCGCCGACCACGGCAACGCGGACGAGATGATCGCGGCGGACGGTTCTCCGATGACCGCGCACTCTTTGAACCCCGTTCCCTTTATTTTGGTGGACGATCGTTATAAGGGGTATTCCTTGAAAGAGGGCGGCGTCCTCGCGGATATTACGCCGACGCTTCTCGACGTGATGGGTATAGCTAAGCCTGAGGAGATGACCGGTCACTCTTTGATCGAGCGCAAATAGGGGCGCGTCTGCTTTGTTACAATAAAAAGAATACCGCAGTAACATACGCTTAGTATGCGCCTGCGGTATTTTTTCGTCGTGCTTCGATTCGCCAACCCCTCTTTGCACTCGGGCGTCATCCTGAGCCGCGAGAGAAGCGAGGGTGCCGAAGGGTCCCCGGGCGAGGATGATTTTTTTGAAATCGTCCTATTTATTCGAACTTTCGAAGAATTCCGCGGGATCTGTTTTTACTCCCTTTGCGTTGTAAAGTTCGAGGTGGAGATGCGGACCTTTATGCTTTTCGAACGTTCCCGTTTCGGCGATCTTTCCGATCACGTCGCCTTTTTTGATCGCTTGTTCCTCTTTGACAGAGACGTCGCTGCCGAGCAGACTGTAAACGGTTTTCGTTCCGTTTGCGTGAGCGACGACGACTTCCGTTCCGCGAAGGACGCTCGTCGTGATGCTTTTGACCGTGCCGTCGTAGACGCATTTTACTTCCGTTCCGACGGGCGCGGCGAGATCGATCGCTTCGTGCGTGCTCCATTGATTCAAAGTCGCGTTGTAGACGAGCGTGTCGTTACTGAAAACGCCGACGACTTCGCCTTCGAGGGGCATCGAGAAGACGACTTCGCTCGCCGCCGTCTCGGTCGAGGATTCGGACGGCTTCTCTTGTTCCTTTTCTTTCGCGGCGGCGTCAACCGCTTCGTTTAAGCTGCGGTGTTTGGTCGCGTACGTTACGGCGACCATCGTCGCGATCGCGATCACGCAGACGATCATTAAGATTAAGTATAAGTTTTTCCTGATGAACGACGCGAATTTTGCGTTGCCTTGTTTCTTTGCTTTTTCCATTTTCATTACCTCCGTCACGGTGATTATGGACGGTTCGTTTTTCTTTATACTCGCCCTTTCGAAATTTTGCGAAAAAGGTTTCGGCGAAAGGAAATCCGATATTTCTTGACTAAAAGTAAGATCTTTCTTATAATAAAAATATGAGAAAAATAAGCGTCAGCGGATACGGATATATCGAAAGATTGGGGTATGATAGGAGTTTTGAGCTCATCGGCAAGGCGGGCTTCGAGGCGATGGATTTTCCTTTATATCCCGAAAAGAACCGACTCGACTTTTTGACGGGCGAAAAACTCGACCGCGGCTTTTTCGCGCGGCTGAAAAAGAAAGCGGAAAAAAGCGGATTTGCGATCGGGCAAACGCACGCGCCTTTCGGCTATCGGGAAGACGACGGAAGCACGCTCGACGGCATCCTTTCGATCTATGAGCGCGCGGCGATCGCGACCGCCGAACTCGGGGCGGATAAAATGGTCGTTCACCCGATCAAATTCGAAAACTGCATCGGGGATTTCCGTCGCGAAGAGTGCTTCGAGCTCAATCTTCGCCTTTTTGAGCGACTGGTCCCGACGCTTGAAAAATGCGGCGTAACGGCGCTGCTCGAAAATATGTTTATCAAAAAAGTCAGCGGGGAATTCAAAAAGCTGTATCCGACGATCTATTCTTCGGCGGCGGAACTCGCCCGCGCGGCGGACGCGCTTGGGACTTCGTTCGGCGTTTGCCTCGATTCGGGTCACGCTTTGATCACGAAAGAGGATATCCCGGCGGCGGTTCGCATTCTCGGCGGCAGACTTCTCGCCCTTCATTTACACGACAACACCGGCGACCGCGACGATCACTTGATCCCCTATTTCGGGAAGGTTCCCTTCGCCGAAACGGTGGCGGCGTTGAAAGAGATCGACTACAAAGGCAATATCAATTTCGAAGTGCATTTCGGAAACGTTCCCGAAGCGCATATCCCGACGGTTTTTTCCTATATTTATGAAGTCGGCGCGTCGTTCAGGCGCGTTCTGGACGGAGAAGAACAATGATTATACCGATAAATGCTTCCGAAAAATACGACGTCATCGTGGAACGCGGCGCGAAAAACAAGATTGCGGATTACCTGAAAGAGCTTGGGCTCAAAGGAAAAGTCGCGGTTGTTTCGGATTCGCACGTCGCTCCTTTATACTCCGAAGAGATCTGCGATCTTTTGGTCTACGGGGGATTCGAACCTGCGGAATTTATCTTCGAAGCGGGCGAGGAATCCAAGAATCTGACCGTCTATTCCGAGATCCTTTCTTTTCTTGCGGACGAAGAATTCACCCGCACGGACACCGTCCTTGCGCTCGGCGGCGGCGTAACGGGGGATATGGCGGGCTTCGCGGCGGCGACGTATATGCGCGGCGTTCATTTCGTAAACGTCCCGACGACGCTGCTCGCGGCGATCGATTCTTCGGTCGGCGGAAAAACCGCGGTGGATCTTCCCCAAGGAAAGAACCTCGTGGGCGCGTTTTACCAGCCCGATCTCGTCGTCATCGATCCCGATTTTTTCACTTCGCTTCCCTATGAAGAGATCCGAAACGGTCTCGGCGAAGGAGTGAAGTACGCCGTCCTCGAAGGGGGCAAAATCTTTACCATTCTTTCCGAAGGACTGACGAAACAAAACCTCGAAGAATTCATCGCGCTTTCGGTGGACGCGAAACGCCGCGTCGTCGAAGCGGACGAAAAAGAAAGCGGAACGCGCAAATTCCTGAACCTCGGACACACCGTCGCGCACGCGATCGAAAAGGAATCGAATTATTCGGTGCCGCACGGCGTCGCCGTGGCGTACGGAGTGGGAGAGATGGCGCGCCTCGCGTATAAGAGGGGCGAGCTCGAAAAGAAAGAGCTGGACGCGATTCTCGCTTTGCTCGAAAAAAACGATCTTTCCCTGTCGCTGCATCCCGTAAAGGAATTGATCCCGCATTTCGCGGCGGATAAAAAGCGCGCGGGCGGGGTCCTGACACTCGTTACGATCCGCGGGATCGGCGATTGCCGCCTGACGGATATTCCGCTTTCGGAAGCGGCGAGCTATTTTGAGGTGGAATAATGGCGGATTATTGTTTGATCGGAAAACGCTTGAATTACAGTTTTTCGAAGATCGTCCATAATAAACTCGGTTACGATTACGACCTTACCGAAGTCGCGGAGGGCGATCTCGAATCTTTCGTCAAAAGTCGCCGCTACAAGGGCTATAACGTAACCATCCCTTATAAAAGCGCGATTATGGAGTTTTTGTCCGAGATCTCGCCCGAAGCGAAAGCGCTCGGCGTCGTCAATCTCGTGATCGACGAAGGCGAGGCGGGGCTTCACGGCTACAATATGGATATTCGCGGAATGGAATTCGCGCTGAAAAAATCCGGCGCGAACCTTCTCGGGAAAAAAGTGTTGATCCTCGGGACGGGGAACACTTCGAGCACGGCGGAATACCTCGCGCGCGAAAACGGAGCGCGGGAGATCGTCAAGATCAGCCGCACGGGGGAGAATTCCTACGAAAACCTTTCCCGTCACGCGGACGCGGAGTTTATCATCAACACGACCCCGGTCGGGACTTTCCCCGGGAACGAGGATTGCCTCGTCGATCTTTCGGCTTTTCCGTCCTTGATCGGCGTGCAGGAAGTCATCTATAATCCGATCCGCACGCGCCTCGTCCTGCAAGCGGAGGAAAGGGGACTCGCCGTCGCGACGGGACTGGATATGCTCGTCGGGCAAGCCGCTTACACGGCGGAGAAGTTCCGCGGCTTTTTGCTTTCCTTCGAGGAGATCGACCGCCTTTCGGAAGAGATCAAGCGCGAGCAAAGCAATATCGTCCTCGTCGGAA
Organism: Clostridia bacterium; assembly: GCA_024685775.1. NCBI lineage: Bacteria > Bacillati > Bacillota > Clostridia > Clostridia bacterium. The sequence goes on from JAIKVL010000029.1 coordinate 26,971, forward strand.
TGCCGTCTTCCGGGAAAAGCACGGTCGGTTCCGCACTTCAAAAACTGATCGGCGGGACCTTCGTCGACACCGATAAAGAGATCGAAAAGATGCGTGGCGTAACGATCCCAGAGATCTTCGCGCGCGAAGGGGAAGCCGCGTTTCGCGCCTATGAAAGCGACGTGATCGCGGAAGTCTCCAAATTGCACGGCGCGGTGATCGCGACGGGCGGCGGGGCGATCAAAGAAAAAAGAAATCGATCGAATTTGAAACAGAACGGCGTGATCGTCTATTTGAAGCGAGATCTTTCTCTGCTCGTCAGCGACGGCAGACCGCTTTCCGCGGGCGGAAGGATCGAGTCTCTCTATAAAGAGCGCGCGCCGATCTATGAAAGTTTTTCGGATTTTTCCGTCCGAAACGACGGTTCCGTCGAGGACGCGGCGCGGGAGATCGCGCAAAAAGTGAGGGGATTATGAAAAAGTTTTTGGTGATCAACGGCGTTAATCTCAATATGCTCGGTATCCGCGAAAAGGAACTGTACGGCGATAAAAGTTACGCCGCGCTCGTAAAATCCGTCAAGGCGCACGCGAAAGAGATCGGCGTCAAGGTGAAATGCGTGCAGTATAATTACGAAGGCACGATCGTCGTCGAGATCCAGCGCGCGCGCGGGAAATACGACGGGATCGTCATCAATCCCGGCGCGTACACGCATACGTCGGTCGCGATCTTGGACGCGTTGAAAGCCGTCTCGATCCCGACGGTGGAAGTCCATATCACGGACGTGGATTCCCGCGAAGAATTCCGCAAAGTCAGTTACGTTTCCCTTTATGCGTTCGATCGCGTGATCGGGAAGGGATTCGAGGGATATTCGATCGCTCTCGACAAACTCAAAGCGTTTACGGAGGAAGAATCGAAATGAAGATCGCGATCGCTTCCGATCTTCACGGATCGCTTTCTTTTGCGCGGGAGTTTTTCGAGAGAGCGGAAAGCCTCGGCGCGGAAAAGATCGTCCTGCTCGGCGATTTGTATTATCACGGCGCGCGAAATCCTTTGCCCGAGGGCTACGATCCGAAAGCTCTTTCCGCGTTTTTGAACGAAAATAAAGACCGACTCATCGCCGTTAAAGGAAACTGCGACAGCGCGGTCGATCAAACCGTTTCGGATTTTACGCTCGCGGAAAGCGCGGTCTTATTCCTCGGCGGGAAAACCGTCTTTTGCACGCACGGCGACAAATTCAATAAAGACGAACTTCCGAAAGGGAGATTTGATCTCGTTTTATACGGGCATTTTCACACGGGCTTTGTCGAGAGAATCGGCGACGTGATCTTCGCGAATCCCGGTTCGACGAGCCTTCCGAAAGGGGGAACGCCGAGAAGCTTTCTGCTTTTGACCGAAGAAAAGATTTCGCTGTACGATCTTTCGGGCGAACTCCTGCGCGCTCTTTCGCTATGATCGACCTGCACCTGCATTTGGACGGATCGCTGACTCCCGAGGACGTTCGAACGCTCGCCTCGCTTTCGGGCGTGACTCTTCCGACGAAGAATGACGAAGAACTTTTTTCTCTTTTGACCGCGCGCGACACGCGGTCGCTATCCGAATATCTCGAAAAATTCGAATTGCCGCTCTCCGTTTTGCAAAGCGGGGAAGCGGTCGGGCTCGCGGTCGAAAGGCTCGGGGATCGCTTGTTCGATCTCGGTTATTCGTTCGCGGAGATCCGCTTCGCGCCTCTTTTGCATCTTCGCCGCGGCGCGTCGATGCGTTCGATCGCGGAAGGCGCGCTCGAAGGCGTAAAACGGTCGCGCTTGCCGATCGGATTGATCTTTTGCTGTATGCGCGGCGCGGAAAAAGCCAAAAACGAAGAGACGATCGAATGCGCCGCGGAGTATAAAAACGCAGGCGTCGTCGGGGTGGATCTCGCGGGCGCGGAGGCTCTTTATCCGACCGAGAACTATCGAGACATCTTCCGCTTGGCGGCGAAGGAAAACTTGAATATAACGATCCACGCGGGCGAAGCCGCGGGGGCGGACAGCGTCCGCGCCGCGCTGGATTTCGGCGCGAAACGCATCGGACACGGCGTGGCGGCGGCGGGGGACGACGCTTTGCTCGAACGCATAAAAACCGCGGGCGTAACGATCGAGATCTGTCCTACGAGCAATTCGCAAACGGGAGCGATCCCTTCGATCGCGGCGCACCCCGTTCGCACCTTCCTCGAAAAGGGCGTCCACTGCGCGCTATCGTCGGATAATATGACCGTTTCGGATACCGACGTCTTCCGCGAATGGGCGAAAATCAAAGCCGCGTTCTCTTTCGACGACTCCGTTAAAGAACGGCTGATTCGTTCGGCGGAAGCGGCGTCTTTTATCAACGGGCGCGAAAAAAACGCATAAATGCGCGATATTTGCGAAAACGCCTATTGCAAAACGCGCGCCGATTAGTATATAATATATATAATATTTTTCTTTATAGGCGGAGCGTTTATGGAAAAAGATACCGTTAAAAAATCCACGAATATCATTATCAAAGGAAAATCGAAAGGGGGAAAGATCCTCGTTTTGAAATCCGATCGCAGCTTTTTGGCGCTGATCATTCAAAATCCCAAACTCAAAGAGTTATATTCGAAAATCAAAAACTACTGTTTGTCCTTTTCCGGGGTAAAAGCCCGCTCGTCTTGGGGCGCGGAAAGTTTTACCGCGGGCAAGGATAATCTCGTTAAATTGATCGTTCGCGGCGGCGCGCTTTGCGCTTGTTTCGCGCTCTCGCCGGACGATTACGATCCCGCGGAGTATCCGCATAAAAATTGCGCCGATCTCAAAACGTTCGAAAATACGCCGATGCTCGTCCCCATTCGGAACGGCGCGGATTATAAGATCGCGAGACGCCTTGCGGCGGATGCTTTTACGACGCATTTTATCTATCCCGTCGAATTCCCCGAAGTCGTCGATTACGCCGCGAAACTCCGTTTCGAACCGGACGAAGTCTTGGTCAAAAAGAATTTGATCAAAGTGACCGAATCCTTTATGAACGTTTCCGACGCGGAAAAAATGTTTATCGACGACGTCGTGAACGAAGAGATGGCGGCGCGCGAGATCAAGGAGATCTGGTCTTCTTACGGGAAAGAACCCCGCAAAAAGAAGCCGAAGCCCGAGCCGCCCAAAGCGGAACCCATCTACGTTATGCGTTACGATCGCAGCTTTGTTTCCCGCATTATTCAAAACGAAGGTGCAAAGCACTTTTATTCCGAGATCAAGAATTTCTGCGCGGCGCTCGGCTTGAAACCCCGTATGTCTTGGGCGGGCGAGAGCTTCTATCACGGCAGAAAGACGTATATGAAAGCCAAAGTCCGCGGAAAGACGCTTCGCCTTTTCCTCGCGCTCGATCCTTCTCGCTTTGACGTAAAGAGATATCATCAAAAGGATTTCTCGGACAAAAAGTCCTATCGGCAATTCCCGATGATGATCAAAGTCAAATCCGAACTCGGCGTAAAGAAAGCGAAACGCCTGATCGCTTTCGCGGTCGCGGAGAGAGGATTGATCGAAAGAGAGATCGAGAGAGTCGATTACGCCGCGATGTATCCCTACGAGGAGACGAAAGCGCTTCTCGATAAGGGTTTGATCAAACTCGTTAAGAGCAAAGTCACCGAGGGGATGTTTATGCCGAAGAGCGTTCTTGCTTCGGCGGAAGAATTCTCGCTCGAAAAAGCAAAAGAAGAGGCGAAAGCCGAGCCGACGGCTGAAACCCCGATCGAGGAAGCTCCCGTCGAAGAAACGCCCATCGAAGCCCCTGTCGAAGAAGTCTCGGAACAGCCCGCAGAGGAGATAGCAGAGGAAACCACAGAGGAAGCCACGGAAGAACCTATCGAAGAGCCTGAGGCAGAACCGATCGAGGAAGCGGAAACGCCCGCGGAAGAGACGGAGCAAGAAGAATCCGCTCCCGAAGAAGCGATCGCGCCCGAAGAGGAGATCCCCGAGCAAGTCGCCGAGCAACCCGAAGAACCGACCGAAGAACCGATCGAGGAAGCCGTCGAGGAAGAGCCTGCGGAAGAACCGATCGAGGAAGAATCCGCTCCCGAAGAGGAAGACGAGATCGAAGACGTCGATTTCGAACTCGACGAGGAAGAGAAAGACGAAGAGTCCGAAGAGGAAGATATCGAGGATATCGAATTCGAACTTGCGGAAGATGAAACAGAAAGCGAGGACGACGTGGAAGACGTCTCCTTCGAACTCGCGGAGGACGATGACGTCGACGAGGACGTGACCTTCGAGCTCGTCGAAGAAGAAAAGCCTGCCGAGGAAGAAACGCCCGCCGCGCACGAAGCACTGAACTTCGATGAAAACGGCGACGCTTCGGCATACGACTCGGTCGACAAGATGGGCAGATACGTTACGCTTAAAAAATACGTTCGCGGCTTTACCGCGAAGATGAAGCAGGGTTCGCCCGAGCGGAAAGATTTTTATTCCGAAATCAAATCGACCCTTCTTTCGCTGAAAGGCGTCAAACTTCGCGACAGTTTCTCGGGAGAGACTTTCTACAAAGGGCGCGTCTCCCTCGTCAAATCGAGGATCCGCGGAAAGACGCTTTGCCTGTTCCTCGCTTTGAACGTGGACGATTACAAGCAGACCGTCTATCATCAGCAGTATAAGGGCGAGACCAAAGCCTACGCCGACACGCCGATGCTGATCCGCGTCAAAAGCGAGCAGGGTCTGCAAAGGGCGTTGCGTTTGATCGACGAGATCGCGCGCGTTTATTCCCTTGCGAAAGGAGAAAAGCAATCGTATCGGAAAGAATACAATTACGAAGAGACGCCCGAACTCGTCGAGAAAGGGCTTATCAAGACCCGCCTCGTTTCCGTTCCTTACTACGAAGCGCAGGAACTTTTGAAAAAACAGAATAAATAAGCGAACGTAAAACGCGGTAAGCCCGCTTCCCTATGTCGGAGGCGGGCTTTTTTCGTCCGTCGGAAAAACGGCGTGTCATAGATCGCTTCCTCGGCGCGTATAAATTACGGAGATTTTTTTTGGAGGCGCATATGGACAGATTCGATCTTTATAACGATATTGCCACGAGGACGAACGGCGATATTTATCTTGGGGTCGTGGGACCCGTCCGAACGGGTAAATCGACTTTTATCAAAAGATTTATGGAGACGCTCGTGATCCCGAATATCTCCGATCCGAACGATCAAAAGCGCGCGACGGACGAGATGCCGCAATCGGCGGCGGGTAAGATCGTTATGACGACGCAACCGAAATTCGTTCCCGCGGAAGCCGTCAAGCTCGATCTCGGCGGCGGTTTGCAAGCGAAGATCCGCCTCGTGGACTGCGTCGGCTTTATGGTGGAAGGCGCGGAAGGGGGAAAGGACGGCGAGACTCCGCGCATGGTTCGAACGCCTTGGCAGGAAGAAGAACTTCCTTTTGAAAAGGCGGCGGAGATCGGGACGGAAAAAGTCATTCGGGATCACGCCACGATCGGCGTCCTCGTTACGCAGGACGGCTCTTTGACCGAGATCCCGCGCTCGGCGTTCGTCGAAGCGGAAGAAAGAGCGGTCAAAGAAATGAAAGAGATCGGGAAACCTTTCGTTATGATATTAAACGCGAAAGACCCGTCGAATGCGGATACCGCGAAACTAAAAGACGCGCTGTGCGAGAGATACGGCGTAACGGTCGTCGCGAAAAACGTCCTTTCGATGGGCGAAGAGGACTTCTCCGAGGTTCTGGAAGACGTCTTGTACGAATTCCCCGTCAAGACCGTCGATTTTACTCTCCCCGATTGGATCCGCGCGCTCGGCGAAGAGAGCAAGATCGTTCGACACTTGTTCGACGCGATCGGGAACGGGATCGAGAGCGTCCGCGTCATGAAGGATGCGGCGAAGCTCGGCGCGCTTCTCGACGGAAGCGAGTATTTTGAGGGCGCGACCGTTCGCTCGATCGGCGCGGCGAACGGAAAGATCACGGTGGAACTTTCTCCGCGCGAGGATCTCTTCTATAAGGTTCTTTCCGAAGAAACGGGCGTGGCGATCGACGGGGAATACGGGATGATGACTTACGTCCGTTATCTCTCGAAAGCGGGCGAAGCGTATGACAAACTGAAAACCGCGCTGGCGGACGTCGAGGAAAAAGGGTACGGCGTCGTGGCGCCTTCGATCGACGAGATGGTCCTCGAAGAACCGGAGATCTTCAAGCAATCCGGACGTTGCGGCGTTCGATTGAAAGCGTCCGCGCCTTCGCTTCATATTATGCGCGTGGACGTCAACACCGAGGTCAATCCGATCGTCGGAACGGAGCAGCAAGGGGAAGAACTCGTAAAATATCTGCTTTCCGAGTTCGAAACGAACAAGAAAGGGATTTGGGAAACCAATCTTTTCGGAAAATCTTTGAATATGCTCGTCCGCGAAGAGATCGCGAGCAAGCTTTCGGGAATCCCCGAGGACGCGCAAAACAAGGTCCGCAGGACGCTCGGAAAGATGGTGAACGAGGGAAGGGGCGGAATGATCTGCATTTTGTTATAATAAAACCGAGAAATAAAAATCCCGCTTCGAGTAAGCGGGATTTTTATTTTATGCCGAGCCGCGCTTTCCAATGATCGGAAGAGGTCAGCGCGTCGAACCTTTTGCGATAGGAGTTCTTTGCGTGCGGGAACTTGAAGAGCATCGAGAAGAAGCAAAGGATGAGTCTCCAACCCGTTTGCAGGACGCGCCATCGTTTTTGCTTTGTGACGAACGCCATTTTCGTCTCGGGGTTGTATTGGACGACGCGATACGCGCGGAAAAAACTTTTGGGTCTCGGCTCCATCATATTGATGAGGCGGAAGGTTCTGCGCTCCTTGCGGTTATACGTCCAGCTCGGCAGAAGATAGCCGTTCAAGGTGATGACCTGCTGAAATTTCGTCTTTTTCGATTGGTGTTTCGCGGGCGTAAAGATCTGGTGTTTGGAAACGTCGTAGCCCATTTGGATGAGCTCTTCGAGCGTCTTTTGCTTTTGGACGACGGCGCGGATCTCTCCGTGAAGTTTTTCGGCGTCCAACGTGTCGAGGTAATTCGCGCCGCGGATAAAGTCCTTATAGGCTTTGAAGATCAGGTCGACTGCGAAATAGCGTTGGTAGACGAGCTGTTTTCCGACGGCGATCACGAGCTTTTTGAAATGGAAAAACCAATTCAGATCGGGGCGATACAGGCAGTTGATGATCGCTTCGTTTCGTTTGATGTAGTATTCGAGTTCGCCGCTGTATTTCATTTCGAAGCGTTCGTGCCAGACGCCGATGCCGTTCATCAAAAGGACGTCGTTTTCGGCGCGCAGTCCGTACTCGATGTCGTCTCCTTTGATAAAGAAGGGAAGCGGCAGACCTTTCGTCATCGGAAGTGCGAGCGAAAAGCAGTTGAACCACCAAGCCGTGTAATCGGGAAGCCCGCTTTCGGCGTTCATCAAAAGCGCGAGTTTGTCGCGGAGATCGAAGCCGTTATTGCGCGAAGTCAGCGTGTAGCCCATCCAGTCCGCGCCGTACTCGTGTTGATAATAGGTTTGATCCAGTCGGATCATCGAAGCGCCGATCGTCAGTTTTTCGGGCGAAACGGCGTAACGGATCACGGCGAGCGTCCGCAAAAACACTTCGGTGTGGAAGCGAATATCGTCGTCCGTCAAAAGGACGTGCGTGTATTCGTCGTTTCGTTTCAAAACTTCCATAATGCCGCGGGTAAATCCGCCCGATCCGCCGACGTTCTTATTCGGGAGCAGGGTCGCGCCGAGGACGTCCTCTTCCGAGAGCGTCCGCCCGTTGTCGATGACGAAGATCCCGAAGTTTTCGCAGGGGAGCGCGGACACGAGTTTTTGCACGTTCGATTTGACGTATTCTTCGCGCTTGAACGTCGTTATGACGATCCCGATCTTCACCTTTTCGGAGATCGGCTCATCCGTCGCGTCGATATGCCCGCCGAAATACGCGCCGTCTTCCTTCGCGGTCAGTTCGGCGAAGACGAAGCCTCGCCCTTTGAGCGCGCAGAGGTCCACGCCGATTTGCATCTCCTTTTTCGTCTCGGAAGAGAAATCTCCCTCGTACAGGATGCGGTTGGACACGCGGACGGGGACGTCCTGCTTCCCGCGCTTAAAGGTGAAAATTTCCTCGCGTTCGCCTTCGCCGTCTGCGGGAGAACGGAACGCCCAAAGAATGCGGACGTGAAACTTGCCGCGCAAAAAAAGACTCAGCGCGACGGAATTCAGCGCGGTGAAACGCTTGTAAGCGTCGTAATCGAAGGAATTGAAATAGGTGTCGAAAGAAACGGTCGTCCCCGCGGGGATCGAAAGAAACCCGTTTTCCATGCGGCAAGAATCGGCTTTATCGCGATAATAAAGTCCGCTTTCCGTGGATAGTCCTTCTTCGGGAAGAAGGAAGGTCAGGAGACGCCCTTTCGGATTCATTAAAGTTTGGAAGAAAGGTCCTTCAAGTAGGATTTGACTTTGTCGCCGAACGGGGAACGCAACGCGTATTCGACGTTCGCTTGCAGAAAGCCGAATTTATCGCCGATGTCGTAGCGAATGCCCTTGAATTCGTAGGCGTACGCGCCTTCGGTCTTTAAGATCGAGCGGATCGCGTTTGCGAGAATGATCTCGCCGCGGTCGAAAGGCGTTACGGCGAGCGTGTCGAACATCGAATAAGGAAGGACGAAGCGACCGAGCGAGCAGAGGTCGGAAGGAAGCTCTTCGATCGGGGGTTTTTCCACGATGTCGTCGATCTTCGCGAGACCTTCGTCGATCGAGGAATAGGAGATGACTCCGTATTTGATCGCTTCGATCGGTTCACGCCTTTGGCAACCGACGATCGTCTTGCCGCCCGTCTTGATAAAAGCGTCCACGAGTTGCTTGGTCGCGGGGTATTCGGGATTATAGATGATATCGTCGCCGAAGAGGACGGAGACGGGATCGCCGTCCGCGAAGTCTTTGGCGAGCAGGATCGCGCTTCCGTTTCCGTTTAAGACCTTTTGCGTCGCGTAATGGAATTTGACGCGGGAAAGAAGATCGTTCAGTTCTTCCAGCGCGGGTTTTTTGAGCGCGTCGTAGATCTTATTCGGCGCGAAATAATGATTGATGCATTCTTTTCCGTCGTTGACGACGATCAGGATCTCTTCCGCGCCGGACAAGACCGCTTCTTCGACGATGTAATGAAGAGTGGGCTTGTCGACGATGGTCATCATCTCTTTTGGCACGGCTTTGGTGGAGGGCAGGAATCTCGTCCCGAGTCCCGCCGCGGGGATAACGGCTTTCGTAACTTTCATAGCGTTCCTCCTTTTTTTATTGGTGGTTGCAGTCCGCGGCGTATGCGTCGCTGACTTTTTCCGCTTCGTCGTACAAGACAATCTCTCCGTCTTTGATCCAGAGAGCGGTTTTACAGAGTTTTTTTACCTGAGGCGCCGAGTGCGAAACGAGGAGCAGGGTCGTCCCGTTTTTTTGGAGTTGCTCGATCTTGTCGGCGCATTTTTTCTGGAAGGGCGCGTCGCCGACCGCGAGGATCTCGTCTATGATCAAAAGATCGGGGTTAACGTCCACGGCGATCGAGAAGCCGAGCCTTGTCAGCATACCCGACGAATAGTTTTTGAGGGGCATATTCATAAAGCGCCCGAGCTCGGAGAATTCCACGATGCTGTCGTAACGCGCTTGCATTTCTTTTTTGGAAAAGCCCATGATCGCGCCGTTCAAAAAGACGTTCTCTTTTCCCGTCGCGTTCATATCGAATCCCGCGCCGAGTTTTAAGAGGGGGACGATCGAACCGCGCACGCGGATGCTGCCGCTCGTCGGTTCCACGATCCCGGAAATAAGTTTCAAGAGGGTGCTTTTGCCCGCGCCGTTTCTGCCGAGGATGCCGACGCTTTCTCCGCGGTGTATCTCGAAGGAAATATTTTTCAAGACCCAAAAATCTTCGTATTTGAGTTTGCGTTGCACGAGTTTGATGAAAAATTCCTTTACGTTGTCGATCTTTTCGGTCGGCATGCGGAAGCGCATCGAAACGTCCTTCACTTCGACGAGAGGAAGATCGGATTTGGCTTTTTGTTCGGTTACGGGAGCAAGAATTTCGTTTTCCATACCTTTCCTCAAATGTACAGCAAGAATTTCTTCTTGGAGAAGTGGAAGATCAAGAACCCGACGAGAAACATTCCCGCGCCCCAAGCGTAGATCATCGCGTGGGAGAAAAGAGAGGGAACGGTCCCCGTCAGAAGCGATCTGAAATAGGTGACGTAATGAAACATCGGGTTGAGCTTTAAGATGTAAGTGGCGGTCTTATGACCTTTGATGAGCTCCAAAGAATAGAACAAAGGCGTCAGATACATCCAAAGGGTCAGGACGATGTCGTAGATATGTTTGATATCGCGGAAACGAATGTAGATCGTGGACAGAATAAAAGAGACGCCGAGGCAGAACAGGAGAAACGCGGGCAAAAGGGGCGCGACGGTCATCAGAATCGTGGGATGGAAGCCGACGCCCGGTTTGTTGATGAAAATGACCATAACGATAAACAGCGCGATCATCGAAAAGAAGAAATTCACGGTCGCGGAGAGGACGTTCGACAGAGGAAAGATCTCGTGTACGATGCGGGTTTTGGACAAAAGATCGTAGTTATTGACGATGCAGGGCAGAGAATTGATCGTCGCGTTGCGGAGAAGCCCGAAGACGATATTGCCCGACAAAATGTAGACGGGGTAGTAAATGCCGTCCATCTGGTTGCGATTAAAGAGCATCGAGAAGACGAGCGCGATGACGATCATATTCAAGAGAGGATTCAAAACCGTCCATAAAATGCCGAGCACGGAATTGCGGTACTGGTTACGGACGTTTCGATTGACCATGGATAACAGCGTGTTCACCGAACGGCGGAACTTTTTGTTGTTATCGGTCACCTCCACGTATTTTTTTTGCATATATACCTCATGACGAAGCGCGCGGAGCGCGAACCGTATTTTATCGTTGTCAATTTATGATACTATATCATACTTTTATTATTATGTCAAGATAGGGAGAGAGATATTCGGGGATTAAAAGGCTTCGCGCGCCACGCGGGAAAAACCGCGGTTTCTCGCCTTTCGCCGCGATTTATTCGCGATTCGGGATCAAAAAAAGAAAAAAGCGCGAAGAACTCTTCGCGCGCGAAAGTTTTCAGGGGGCGATTATTCTTTTACGATGCGGACGCGGGCTTTATGCGGGAATTTGCCGATATTGAGTTCGCCCGAAAGGTCTTTGTATTCGCCGTCCACGCAAAAAGGCGTGGGATCGGGGAGGGTGATCTTTGCGGATCTGACGGAAACGAAGGTGATGGTTTTTCCGATTTTTTCTTTGGAAAATCCGAGGAAAAAGACGCGGAAGAAGGGGAAAAACATTTTGATTCTGCCGAGAAGATTATCCTTTTTCGGGGCTTTGATCGCGATGAGTTGGAGTTCGTCCGAATTATCCCGATAGAGTTTGTTGAAGCGGAAACCGAAGCAACGGCGCGCGTTGGAGAGCATCAAAAGGGTAAAGACGCCTTCTTCGGAAACTTTGTCGCTTTCGATCTTCGCTTTGATGCGGTGAACTTTATAAGAGGAGACGACTTTGGAGAAATAGGCGAAGATCTTGAAGCGGCGCTTGCTCTTCGCGCTCGGGGCTTGCCCGATCCCCGTAAAGGAGCCCGCCGCCGCGACGTAGGCAAAGTCCGTTCCTTGAATTCTTCCGAGCATCGCGAGTTTTTTTTCTTTTTTGTTCCACCTGCCGTCCGCCGCTTCGTTAAAGGTTCCGAACGGAAGATAAATTACGTCCATCTCTTTGTCGCGGCAAAGGTTGAGGGCGTGATTCAACGTCCCGTCGCCGCCGCAGACGATGAGTTTATCGACGTTTTCCACGGAATAGGAGTCGGCGGGGTCGCGAATATATTTGACCGTGACCGAGTCTTCCGGAGCGTATTTTCGAATGAGTTCGTCTTCACGCACTTTGCACGCGTTTCCGCTGAGCGTGTTGACAAGGAGCAAACAGTTCATTTGACCTCGAAAGAAAAAAGGTTTATAATAAATTATTATACACGTTTCCCTCGCTTTATGCAACGGAAAACGCGCATTACGCATACTGAGGTTATATGTATAAGGCTTTTAAGTGGTTTATGGATCGATTGCTTGCTTTGATCGCGCTGACGATCCTTTTCCCGCTTCTGTTGATTCTGACCATCCTTGTCGCCGCGGATAGCCCCGGCGGTCCGTTTATCGTCCAAAAGCGAGACGGATATAAAAAGAAAACGATCAAAGTCATAAAATTCCGCACGATGTATTCCAAAAACGTCGCGTTCGACGTGGATCACGCCGTCATCGACGGGAAGAATAAGAACGTGACCCGCATCGGTCGCTTCCTTCGCGCGAGCAAGTTCGACGAACTTCCGCAACTCGTCAACATTCTGAAAGGCGATATGAGTTTCGTCGGTCCGAGACCCCTTCTTCCCGTCTATACCCCGCGTTATGAGCGCTGGGAGTTTCAAAAGTTCGCCTGCCATCCCGGTTTGACGGGGCTTTCGCAAGTCAGGGGAAACGGCTATCTCGCCGTCCACAGCCGCAGTTATTACGACGTCTTGTATACCGAAAAGATCTCGCTTTTCCTCGATTTCAAAATCCTTTTGATGACGGTCGGCGTCGTCCTCAAAGGCGAAAAAGCCTTTTTGAAAGAAGTAGACGACGAGGAGATCGCGAAAATGAAACGCCGATATCAATCCCCGGAAGGGGTCGTCACGGTCGGCGAAGTGATCGGAAACGCGAAGAACGGCGGGGTCAAAGCCGTCGTCGCGAATTATCTTTCGAATATGGATCTTTCGGGGCTGGAAGTCCATCTCTTTACCTACGGTCCTTCCGATTCGGACGCGTTCTTCGCGGAAAAGGGGTGGACCGTCCATTATATCCCGAATTTCATCAAATTTCCGCTCGCGATGCGGGCGTTTCGAAAAGAACTTCGCTCGTTAAAGTTCGACGTGATCCACAGCCATTTGACCTCGCTTTCCGTCTTTCCGTTGAAGGTCGCGATGCAAGAAGGAGTCCCCGTTCGCATTTGCCACGCGCACAGCACGACTTCTCCCGAGGAAAAGACCGCACCCGTCAAAAACTTTTTGAAAAAGTTCGCCGCGAAGTACGCGACGAGGCTGCTTGCATGCGGCAATCTTTCCTCTTCGTGGTTGTACGGAGAGCGCGCGAAAGAAGCGACGATTCTTTCCAACGCGATCGACCTCGAAAAGTTCGCGTTTTCCGAAGAAAACAGGAAAACCGTCCGCAAGGAACTCGGGATCGAAGAGGGCGCGTTCACGATCGGATGCGTCGCGCGATTCGTCTATCAAAAGAATATCCCGCTCCTCTTAGAGTCCTTTAAGGAAGTCTTATCCGAAGAAGAAAACGCGCGCTTGATCCTCGTCGGCAGCGGCAAGGAGCAAGGGAATATCGAAAAGCGGATCGAGGAACTCGGCGTCAAAGAAAAAGCGATCGTCGTTCCGGAGACCTCCGCACCCGAAAAGTACTATTCGGCGATGGACGTCTTCGCGCTGACTTCGAGATACGAAGGACTTCCCGTCGTCGCGATCGAAGCGCAGGCGTCGGGGCTTCCCTGCGTCCTTTCTTCGGCGGTGACGGAAGAAGCGAGGATCGCGGATAACGTCCGTTTCGTCTCGGGCGGCGCGAAAGAATACGCGGAAGCGATCCTTTCCGTCGATCGGAAAAGAGCGGATAACCTCGAAAAACTCCGCGCCGCGGGTTTCGATATCAAAGAGCGGGCGGCGGATCTGAAAGCGATCTACGAAGAAGAGGTCGCGCGATCCAAACAAGCCGCGCGAATCAACCTCGGAAAAACCGAAAAGGAGGATTGAAAGATGCGGGTTAAACTCCTCGTTGCCTGTCATAGCGAAAGCGAAAACGGAAAGGGGATCGCGGTGACCGTTCGGGCGGGCGCGGCGATCGCGGATAAAGAAGTCGTTTGCGATTTTTGCGACGACGAAGGCGAAAACATTTCCGCGCTGAATCCGACCTATAACGAAATGACCGTCGCCTATTGGGCGTGGAAAAACTATGCGCTTCTCGGGGATCCCGAGTACGTCGGGCTGATGCATTATCGCCGCTATTTTTATTTCGACGCGCGCATTCGAGACGCGGTCCTGCGCACCGACGTTCCGAAAGAAAGATTTGCGGAAAAAGCGAAGTTATCCGAAGAATACGCGGAACTTTTATTGAGCCACTGCGACTTCATCGCGCCGCGTCCCGCGCGCCGTCGTTCGGTGGAAAAGCAGTACGCGCTCCTTCACGACAAAAGGGATCTCGACCTCGTCAAAGAGATTATAAAGGATCTCTCACCCGAATATCTCGAAGCGGCGGAAACTTATTTCAAAGGGAAAGATTGCTTCTTTTTCAATATGTTCGTTTTGCCGAAAGAACTCTTTTTCCGCTATGCGGAATTCGTCTTCCCGATCCTCGCGGAATTTCAAAAAAGAAAGGACGGGGACGGACGGCTTTTTATTTCCGAAAGATTGACGGGCGTCTTTTTCGAGAAGCTTTTGCTCGAAGGCAAAAAGGCGACCTATCTCCCCATTCTCTATCGCGAGGGTCGAGGCGAAAACCGATTCCGCGTCTTCAAAAACGAGTGGAGAACGAGTAAGGGGATCAAAGCGAAGGCGCTGAGTTTTCGAAGACTGATCGCCTTTCGGCGGCATGAAAGCAGGAGGATATGATATGAACGCGTTCGATAAAGTCAGAGAATCCGTAAAGAGCGTTCGGGCGATCACTTCGTTCGAGCCGGAGATCGCGCTCGTCCTCGGAAGCGGACTCGGATCTTTCGCGGATGAGATCGAAGTCGAGACGGTGATTCCCTCGGACAAGATCGCTTTTTATCCGGGAAGCACGGTCAGCGGGCATAAAGGAAATCTCGTCTTCGGGCGAGTCGAAGGGAAAAAGGTCGTGATTCAGCAGGGGCGCGCGCATTATTACGAGGGCTACGCGCCGGACGAGGTCGTCTTACCCGTCCGATTGATGGGCGCGCTCGGCGCGAAAAAGGTGATTCTGACGAACGCGGCAGGCGGCGTCAATCCCGCGTTTCACGGCGGAGATTTTATGCTGATTACGGGGCAGATCGCGCAATTCGTCCCCTCTCCGCTTCGCGGGGAGAACGACGAAAGTTTCGGCGCGCGTTTTCCCGATATGAGCGAGATCTATTCGCGCCGTTTGATTGAAAAAGCCGAAGCGGCGGCGAAAAGGATCGGCGTGAAAACGCAAAAGGGCGTCTACTTGCAGGCGAGCGGTCCGAACTATGAAAGCCCCGAAGAGATCCGCGCGTTCTCCGTCCTCGGCGCGGACGCGGTCGGGATGAGCACCGCCGTCGAAGCGATCGCGGCAAGGCATATGGGAAAGGAGATCCTCGGCGTCAGTTTGATCAGCAATATGGCGGCGGGAATCCAAAAAACGCCGTTGTCGCACGAAGAGGTGAAAGCCGCGGCGGATAAGGCGTCGAGAGACTTCGTCCGCCTCGTTCGGGAGATCGTTAAAGATATTTGACGGAAGAAGGGAAAAACGCTTGCTTTTTCCCTTTTTTTAATTGTATTATTTACGTAATAAAATACGTTTAAGGAGACAATTATGGCGCGTTTTTATGATGAACCTTCGAGAACCTTCGGCGAATATTTGCTCGTCCCGGGCTACTCCTCTTCGGAGTGCACCCCTGATAAAGTCAGCTTGAAAACGCCACTCGTAAAATTTAAGAAAGGCGAAACCGGCCCGATCAATCTGAATATTCCGATGATTTCCGCGATCATGCAATCGGTTTCGGACGATAAGCTCGCGATCGCTCTCGCGAAAGAAGGCGGAATGAGCTTTATCTTCGGTTCGCAGAGCGTGGAAAGCCAAGCGGAAATGGTTCGCAAAGTCAAGTCCTACAAAAAGGGCTACATCGTTTCCGATTCCAACTTGAAACCTTCTTCCACCTTGCAGGACGTCCTTGATCTCAAAGAGGTCACCGGTCACAGCACGATGGCGGTCACGGAAGACGGGACTTCTTCCGGGAAACTCCTCGGTATCGTCGCAAGCCGCGATTACAGAATCAATCACACGCCGTACGACGCGAAAGTCGAGACCTTTATGACTCCGCTCGACAAGCTCGTCACCGCCGACGAGGACACGACGCTTTCGCAGGCGAACGACATCATCTGGGCGAATAAGATCAACACTCTTCCGCTCGTCGATAAAAAGGGCAACCTCAAATATCTCGTCTTCCGCAAGGATTACGATTCCCATAAAGAAAACGTTAACGAGCTTCTTGACAAGCATAAAGCCTATATGGTCGGCGCGGGCATCAATACCCGCGATTACGAGACCCGCGTCCCCGCTCTCGTGGAAGCCGGCGCGGATTGCTTGTGTATCGACTCGTCGGAAGGCTATTCCGATTGGCAAAAGAACACGATCAAATTCATTCGCGACAACTACGGCGACAGCGTAAAGGTCGGCGCGGGTAACGTCGTCAGCGCGGAAGGTTTCCGCTTCCTCGCGGAGTGCGGCGCGGACTTCGTCAAAATCGGTATCGGCGGCGGCTCGATCTGCATCACGCGCGAGACCAAGGGCATCGGCCGCGGGCAGGCGACGGCGGTCATCGAAGTCGCGAAAGCGCGCGACGAGTACTTTAAGGAGACGGGAATTTACGTCCCGATCTGCTCGGACGGCGGTATCGTCCACGACTATCATCTGACCCTCGCCCTTGCGATGGGCGCGGACTTCGTGATGCTCGGAAGGTATTTCTCCCGTTTTGACGAAAGCCCGACGCAAATCGTCAAGATCAACGGGCAATATATGAAAGAATACTGGGGTGAAGGCAGCGCGAGAGCGAGGAACTGGCAACGCTACGATCTCGGCGGGAAGAAAAAAGGGCTTTCCTTCGAAGAAGGCGTGGACAGTTACGTTCCTTACGCGGGAAAACTCAAAGACGGAGTCG
Organism: Clostridia bacterium; assembly: GCA_024685775.1. Classification (NCBI taxonomy): domain Bacteria; kingdom Bacillati; phylum Bacillota; class Clostridia; species Clostridia bacterium. The sequence continues at coordinate 43,893 of JAIKVL010000029.1, forward strand.
CCGTCACGATCGCGAAAGTCAAAAGCACGATGTGTAACTGCGGCGCTTTGACGATCCCCGAATTGCAGGAAAAGGCGAACTTGACCGTCGTCTCCGCGACGAGTATCGTCGAGGGCGGCGCGCACGACGTCATTCGGAAAGGCAGCGCAGGGAATTGAGAACGAAATAGCGTGATACTATTTGGGTTTGGAAATAAAAGGTTCGGATGTCTCCGAACTTTTTATTTCTCGATCCGCGAGACCTCGGCGCGACAGCTTGCTTGAAAATGCGAAAAGTTGCACTGAACGGAATAAAGTGTTATAATGAATTTACCGCTCGAAAGCTATGCTTTCGTTAAAGAGATGGAATAATGAAAAAGAAAACGCTTTTGCTTTTATGGATCTGTTTGATCGTCTGCTTTTTCGCAGCGTTTTTTTCTTGCTCGTTATTCGGCAAAAAGACGGAGGAAAAGGCGCAGTTTACGGCGGATATGGTTCGCAAACCCACCTTTGACGGCGTCTTCATTTATACCGGTGAACCGATCGTCTTATCCGAATGGGCGTTTGAGATCTTTTTTGACGGGTGTTTCGTCCAGAGAAAGTACTTTGAATTCGAGTATAAAGACAACACGAACGTCGGCACGGCGACGATCATCGTCAAAGCGACGAGTGATAACCCCGTCCTCAAAGGACAAGTTGAACTTCATTTTACGATCGCTGCGTGTCCGGATTATGAATACCACGGTGAATCGGTTGCCGAACTCAATGCGATTCTCTCCGATCCGAATATCGCTTCCGTCGAACTTTGGTCACATTTGACGGTCGAAGAGGGTGAAAAATTATACGTTCCGGAAGGGAAAGGGTTGTATTTGTCCGGCGCTTATACCTTGACCGTTTACGGCGATTTCGAGAACGACGGAAGGGTCGATGTCTCTTCGCCGTACGAGTATAACGGCGTAAAGCGAGAAGCCGTAATCTATAACAAAGGAAGAATCCTTAATCACGGAAAAATGGAATTCAAAAGCGGGGGGTTTTTGAATTCTTTCGGTTTGATCGAGAGTGACTCCGAGATCTCCGTCGGCGGAAAAGTCTGCGTGAACGACGAAAAACCTTCGTTCTTCCGTGAGCACGATGAAGGCGTCGTCTTCGTGCGCGTGCCCGTTTCGGGAAGGTTCGTTAAGATCTCGGAAGAAAATAGGACGTGCGCTAAAGGAAAAGCTTTTTACGAGCCGCAGGTCACGCTTATGGGCGAGAAAGACGATAATTTTACCGTCGAATATCGAAATAACGATCACGCCGGCGAAGCGAGCGTTATCGTTACCCTGCGCGAAGACAGCACGGCGTATTACGGAACCGCCTCGGTCTCCTTTGAGATTTATCGGGGTTACGTCTCCGTTTCGGATTTTTCGGAACTCAAAACCTATTCGGAAAGCGGTGATTTTGTCCAATATGGAATTATGAATTTGACGATCGGCGAAGGTGAAACCTTTTCTTTGAAGCCCGAAGAAACTTTGACGGTCGGGGATCGACTTACCGTAAGCGGTACGCTTGAAAATGCGGGAACGATTTTAGTCAGAAAGAATCAAACGGTGATCCAAGGCGTTTTTAGGAATTCGGCGAACGCTTCTTTTACGGCAGAGGACGGTTTGCGCTTCGAGGGATCGTCCGCATCCGTAAACGAAGGGAGCATTCTTTCTAAGGGAACTTTGACCCTTAGCGGCTGTTTTGAAAATCGGGAAAGCGGATCGCTCGAATCAAAAATGTCGTGCGGTCAATACGGCTCCGTCGAAAACGCAGGTTCGATCACACTTCAAGGCGAGGCTCATTTCTACGCTTCGTCGACGCTCCGTAACGCAGGCGGTTTGATCGATATGAAAAAGAACTCCGTTTTTTACGATATGAACGTAGTCAATACCGGAAAGATCGTAAACGGAGGCGATCTCGTCTGTTTAAAACTGACGCGCTTTGAAAACATCCCGAACGGTTTCGATAATGAAAACGGATGTATTTGGACGTTCGATCCTTTTCCTTACGTTACGAAAAACGTGACCATCCGAAAGTATCTGACGGACGAATCCGTCGATTTCTCTCCCGAATATACCGAAATCTTTTACGACGGAACGAGAAAAGAGCCCAAGTTTACGGTGAACGGTGAAAATATTCCACAAGATGAATATTCAAAAAGTGCAGTATATCTCGATCGAACCGATGCGAACCTGTATCTCAATGAGCCGGGGACTGTCGAAGTAAAGATACGGATCAAAACGAATTATTCGAAATATGCGGGCGAATATTCGTTTACCTACGTCATTAAACGCGCTACGATCGAAGTCTCGAATTATTCCGAATTGAGCAGAGTGCTTTTGAGAGAAGGATACGACAAAATCTATTTGACGGACGATATCGTTTTCCCCGTTTACGGGGATTGTTATCTGCGTCCGGATACCGCGCTGTACTTAAACGGGCATTCGATCGTTTTCGGCAGAACGTTCGATAATTACGGGACAATCGTCTCCGATTCGCCTCTTCCGACCGATTACGCACCTAAGAAAGATACCGCCGCGATCGTTATTCTTTCCGGAACTACGTTCAGGAATTTCGGTTCGATCCAAAATGATAACTTCCTTTACGCCGAGGGCGGATCGATTTTCCAAGCGAATGCGAAAGAAAGTTCGGCGGTAGAAGGCGGCGCCGTCGTCAATAACGGATTGATCTATGCGAATAACGAGTTGACCGCCACGGGAGAGGGGCGGGCGTACGTCCGAAAAGCCGTCTCCGAAATCGCGTCGACGTTTACGATCGCCGAATCGGTTTATACGGGTTCTCCTCTTTTCCCCGAGGTGGTCTGCCTTTACGGCGGCGAACCGATGGATGCTTCGCGCTTCGAATTGTCGTATTCCGATAACGTAAACGCGGGAACGGGGCTCGTTACGGTCAAAGTTGCGGACGAATTCGACGAGACGCTGTACGGTTCGACCGAATTGTCTTTCCTCATCGCGCGCGCCGAGTTCAAAGTCCCCTCCTTCGGGCATCTTCGTCTCGCCGCGCAAAACGTGAATTACGAAAGGATCTTCTTGGATAGCCCGATCGAAGTCATCGAAAACGTTACGCTTTCGGAAGCGCAGACCCTCGATATCGGTCCGTGGGCGCTTTCGTTCGCGCAAGGGTGCTCCTTGACGATGGGTAAGGATTGCCGTTTGATCGTCGAGGCAGACACGAAAGAGCGGTTTATGCAATACGTTTACGTCGCGGACGAGATCACGTTGACCGCCGATCTCGCGGATCGGATCGAGATCTTATTCTATCCGTTTGGCACAGCCGGAATCGAAGGGGGAAATCTCCGTTCGACCGTCGTCCATACGAACGGTCATAGTTTCTTGGGCGGGCTCACGTTCAGTAACACGATATTACAGGATTTCTCGATCGAATTCGAGAATTCTTCCGACGCGGTGAGTAAGATCGGCACCGAAGTCGGAGGCTACGCTTTGGATATCGGATCTTGCACCAAACCCACGAGTTTCTCTATGCGGAATCTTACGGTTTACGGTTGCAGCGTCAGCGGTGAATTGGTGGAAGAATTCTGTTTTTCGGCGGATGGTTGCGAATTTCTAGCATCGCGCGAAACGCAAGAGGCTTATGCGATCAAGATTTGGTCGACTTCCGGAGGAGGTTTTCGCGGGACGTTTAACGATTGCGTTTTCGACGGGGCAAACGGTTTTTATGTAAATAAGAGCGCAGGGTACGATCGCGATACCCAAAAAGTGCTTCCCGGGATTTTCCTCGATCATTGCGCGATCCGCGCCTACGGTCCGGTCGACAACTATCGCCAGCAGTACGGAAACGCGATCATTTTGGATCGAAGTAATGGGCTTGGGAGAATCGCCTTAAAGATGACGGCTTCGAGTGTGTACAGTCAAAACGGAAACGCGATCCGATTGCTCGGCACGGGGAACTTTTATCCCGACTTCGATTCGGACACGACCTTTGAATTCCCCCAAGGTCGATCCCGAATGCTTTGGGATTCCACCACCTAAAAAATCCTTGCCTTTTGCGCGCGTTATGTATATAATTCTTTATAGACATTAAACGGGGAGGTGCGCAAGATGGTCAAATTGGAATTTTACAGAGTCTTTTACGTCGTCGCGAAGACGGGTAATCTTTCCAAAGCTTCGAAAGAGCTTTTTATTTCGCAACCCGCCGTTTCTTATGGGATCAAGCAACTCGAAGAGCAGCTCGGCGGCAGGCTTTTCGTCCGCACCGCGAAGGGAATGGAGCTGACTCCCGAAGGAAAAATGATCTATTCCTACGTTTCCCGCGCCTACGACGAACTCACTGCAGCCGAAAATAAGTTTTCTCAAATGCGCGCCCTCGAAGAAGGGACGGTCCATATCGGCGCGTCCGATACCGTCAGCAAATATTTTCTTTTGCCGCGCCTCGAAGGTTTCCGCAAAAACTATCCGAAGATCACGATCAAGATCACGAACCGCACGACGGATGAGCTCGTCGCTTTGCTCAAAGCGGGCAAGGTCGATATCGGGTTTATCAATCAATCCGAAGGGAAGGAAAAGCCCGGATTGGATCTCGTCTCCTGCGCGGAGATCGGCGAATGCTTCGTCGCGAAAAAAGGAGAGAGTTTTTCTCATCCGTTATCCGTTGGCGAGCTTACCGCGCTCCCTTTGATCGTCCTTGAAGACAAAGCCAGCACGCGCCGCGCCGTGGAAAAGGCGATCGAGGTCGCAGGGGGGACGCTTTCTCCCGCTTTCGAGCTTTGCAGCGTGGATCTCATCGCGGATTGCGTCAAAGCGGGTCTCGGGGTCGGATGCATTACGAAAGAGTATTTCGAAAAAGACATCGCGTCGGGCGCTTTGACGGAAGTTCCGCTCGCGTTCCCGCTCCCGCGCCGCTCGATCTCGATGGCGACGCTTTCGGGAATGCCGCCTTCTTTCGCGACGCAGAAACTCAAAGAATATTTCGAAACATTCGCGCAAAACGCGCGTTAAAACTAAAAAAGGAAGTCATTTTTATGGATTCGATCACGTTACGCAAACTTTATCTTGACTTTTTTAAGGAAAGAGGACACGCCGTTATTTCGGGCGCTTCCCTGATCCCGGAAAACGATCCTACCGTCCTGTTTACGACGGCGGGTATGCACCCCCTCGTCCCCTATCTCTGCGGTGAAAAGCACCCGCAGGGCACCCGCCTGACGGACGTCCAAAAATGCGTCCGTACCGGCGATATCGACGAAGTCGGCGACGCCACGCACTGCACCTTCTTCGAGATGCTCGGAAACTGGTCGCTCGGCGATTATTTCAAAAAGGAAGCGATCTCTTGGAGCTATGAATTCCTGACGAAAGTTTTGAAGATCGACGTAACCCGTCTTGCGGTTTCCGTCTTCGCGGGCGACGAGACCGCCCCGCGCGACAGCGAAGCGGCTTCCATTTGGGAAAGATGCGGCATTCCGAAGGACAGAATCTTCTATCTCCCGAAGAAAAATAACTGGTGGGGACCCGCGGGTCAGACCGGACCTTGCGGCACCGATACCGAGATGTTTATCGACACGGGCAAGCCCAAATGCTCCGAAGAATGCTCTCCGGCTTGCGATTGCGGCAAGTATATCGAGATCTGGAACGACGTCTTCATGCAGTACAATAAGCAGGCGGACGGCAGTTTCGCTCCCCTCGCGCAGAAGAACGTGGATACCGGTATGGGTCTCGAGCGCACCCTTTGTATCCTGAATGGATACAAGTCCGTCTATGAGACCGACCTCTTTGAGGATGGGATCAAGAAGCTCGAGGAGCTCT
>JAIKVL010000030.1 GCA_024685775.1 Clostridia bacterium
CGGGACAAGTCCCGTCTGACGTTCGCACGAGCCTACTCACGGGAAAAGGAGCGCGGAAGCGCGTCGCTCTTGAACTGGCGGTAGTGCTCAGTGTTCCGTCGCTTTGCTCCTTGCGAATCCCTGAGGGCGCACCACTAAAAACCTCGACTTGTTCGAGGTTTTTTCTATGCTTCTCGGGATTCCCGCCGCTTATGGCGGCGCCCCCCGATGGGGGGAGAACCCGGGACAAGTCCCGTCTGACGTTCGCACGAGTCTACTCTCGGGATATGGAACAAAAATATGGTCATATCTATTTACAAATGCATCGAACTGTGACATAATTCAAATATGGTATGGAGTTGAGCTTAATGGCGATTCACTGCAAATTATCTATCCTAATGGGTGAAAAATAGTAAAATTTTAAATGTTTATGAAAAAACTTGATTATCTTGCGGAACGATCTCAAGCTTATGTTATGATAAAATTCAGCGCATTGACTATGAGACACTAAATAAATTGTGTGAATTATTTAGTTGTTCTGCTAGAGCGATTTTGGAGTATTCAAAGGAACAAACGAGTTAGTTGATTATTTATTTATAATTTGTTTGCAATGAAATAAAGAGTTATAAGGTGTAATATGCAAAAGATTAAATGTCCTAAATGTGGAGAGTTTTTCTCAATTGATGACACAGGATATGCTGCAATTGTAAAACAGGTCCATGATGCTGAGTTTGAGAAAGAAATCGACCGCCGCGAAAAGGAGCTTATTGCGGAAAAGGATTCTGCCGTAGATTTGGCAGTAACAAAGGCAGAAGCTGAAAAGGATAAGAAAATTTCCGAACTTGAAGCAGAGCTGACAGCGTATAATTCAAATAAAGCGGCAGAAATCGAGCAGATCAAATCCGCTAATGCGCTTGCATTAGCTTCAAAGGAGCAAGAGATTCAACGCTTAAACAGCAAAATCGAACTTGAAAAAGCCAATGCAGATACGGTTATAGAACGTGCGGTGCAAGAGAAAGAAAAAGAAATTCTCAAATTACAAAACGACCTCTTATTAGAGCAGAACAAACGAGAGCTAAATGAAAAAACGCTGACTGAAGCACACAAAGCGGAGATAAAACGCAAAGACGAAGAAATCGCTTACTATAAAGATTTTAAAGCCCGTCAATCTACCAAAATGGTTGGGGAGAGCCTTGAGCAACACTGCGAGATCGAGTTTAACAAACTACGAGCAACTGCTTTTCAGAATGCGTATTTTGAAAAAGATAATGACGCAAAAACCGGAAGCAAGGGTGATTTTATCTATCGGGAAAGTAGCTCAGATGGGGTTGAGTTCATATCCATTATGTTTGAAATGAAAAATGAAATGGATGAAACAGCTTCGAAGCACAAGAACGAGGATTTTTTCAAGGAACTCGACAAAGATCGCCGGGAAAAGAAGTGTGAATACGCTGTCTTGGTTACTTTACTTGAAGCGGACAATGAACTCTACAATGCAGGGATCGTTGATGTTTCGTACAAATATGAGAAAATGTATGTGATCAGGCCGCAGTTTTTCATTCCGTTAATAACGATCCTTAGAAATGCAGCGTTGAATTCGCTGTCGTATCGTCAGGAGCTTGCATTGGTACGAAATCAAAGTATTGATGTTACTAATTTTGAAAACAGCTTGCTTGATTTCCAGGCGAAATTCAGCAACAATTTTAGATTGGCCAGCGAAAAATTCCAAACAGCAATTGATGAAATAGATAAGACAATTGACCATCTTCAAAAAGTTAAAGAAGGGCTTCTTGGATCGGAACGACAATTACGTCTTGCTAATGATAAAGCCCAAGATTTGAGTGTTAAGAAGCTGACAAAGAACAATCAAACGATGCAAGCATTATTTGAGAATGTTAAAAAACAATAACAGTATTTGGGCGACAAACAATCATTACTACATCGGCGGAAAACCAATTGCCGTAACAACTGTATGGTATAAAAAACAAATCGTACATCACTAGGGAGCGATAAAAAATGTATCGTGTCCAAGACGAATGCACTTGTTTCAACGAAGTTAAATAATCGTCAAATTGATCGCATAATTTGGTATGAACATAAAGATAACGATATTAGAACGGAAATAGCAAAAACTCTTGCAGAAAGAATGTACTCCTTATAATTGCTTGATATAGGAATCGGCTGTATAATTTCTTTGACAAGGGGGGGCGTATGAAGAAAAAGCAAAGTATCGTTCTGATTGTTTCTTGCGTTTTGATCGCGGGGCTGACGTTCCTCGGCGGTTTTTGCGGGCGCGTTTCCGCGCTGTGGTTGAAAATATTGCTTTTGGCGCTTTGTTACGCGTCTATGGCGGCGGTCGCCGTCATTGCGATGAAACTCAGCGACTTGAAGGAAGATTTCGACGTAAAGAACGCAAAGCAATACGGCATCGGGATCGGGATCGCGCTCGTCCTTTCTCTTTTTTTCGCGTTTGTTCCCGCGCTCTGCGGTTTTTCTTTGGTCGGATCGCATAAGAAGTTTACTTGGTTCGGTTTGGTTTATAATTTTCTGAATTATTTTTTGATCATCGGTCCCGTCGAGGAATTCGTTTTCCGCGTGTATATTCAAGGCGCGTTGGTCTCTTTGTTCGAAAAGAAAAAATTCATAGGCGTCCTTTCTGCGTCGCTTTTGTTCGGACTGTGGCACTGGATCAACGGGACTTTCATCCAAGTCTTGTTTACCTTCGGCATCGGCGCGATCTTCGGATTCTCGAAATATCTCATTAAGGATTGCAAATACCCGGGATTGGCGGTCGGACACGGGCTTTATGATTTTCTGGACGAAATCGTCCGATATTTCGTCGTTTGAGCCCGAAAACTCCGCATTCTTAAATTTTATCAATAAACTTGAAAAGAAAGAGCGGGGTGTGGTATAATTTTCTGCGTATGAAAAGGCACGTTAAGTTTTTGATCGTTTTAATGGTTTTGATCGTTGCGTTCGCGGCGTTTTCCGGGTGCGGAACTTCTTTGAAGGTGGGAAAAGCCTATTATTTGTACACCTATAACGTTACCTCCGATCGGTTCGTTAAGCTCGGTTCTTCCATCGTCTTCGGAAAGGATTTCAAGACGTATACCTACGTTTTCAGCGACGGGACTCTTTCCATTCACGGCAACGTGTCGCATACCGAGACCCCGAACGTCTATTTATTTACCTGCGGCGCGGACGTCAATAAGGTCGTTAAAGAAAAGTACCGCGAGTACTTGATCGAAACGAATGCGGACGAACGGTTGATCGAATTGTTCAATATGATGTCCGAAGACTTTTCTTCCTCGATGCAACTCGTCTATTATAACGGCTATCTTTTCAGCCTGAGTTCGGTCGAGCTTTCGCACTCGCCGACGGATTCGAACACGGGTTCGTTCGAAGGGGAATTCACCATGACGAAGGATGGCGAAAAACTTAAACTGCGCGGAAACACGGCGTACACGGCGGACGAGAACGGAAATTATACCGTTTACGCCGGTTATTACACGGTTTCGAACGGTATCATGACCTTTACGACGGTCGACGAAAAGGGCAAGGATAAATACGTCGACGGCCTTTTATATCGCAAGCGTTATTTGATGGCGACTATAACCTTCCCGGAGCTTTTCGAGATCGTCGGAACGGACTTCGAAGAGCAGCTCGAAGAGGCGCAATTCGTTAAAAACATAAATTCGCAAATATCCGCATATTCGGGGAAAACGATCGCGCTTTTGTCCGATGAGTTTTTCGCTTGCGATATGAAATAAAACGTTTGATTTTTCTTTGATTCTTTCGGCGCTCGTTTCTTTCGGAACGGCGCTTTTTTATTATGATCTCCTTATGTTAAGATATCTTAACAAACATTGACAGCGCGAGCGCTTATGATATAAAATTACGTTGTATGATTCTACGCGCGAGTATGCGCTCGCGTATGTAGAGGACTGCAAAGGTCTTGGAGGCAATATGACAAAAAATCTTCACACGAAAATCTTGATCGTTTTACTGCTCTGTTTCGTGATCGCTATCGTGGCGTTTGCTTGTACGCCGCGTTCGACCACGGTCATTCCCGTCGATCCGGGGAAACCGGGAGGTTCCGATGAGTTCGACGTCACGGGAGGGGTGAAGACGGATACGACGGTATCCGAGATCTTCGCTTATATGAAAGACGTCCTCGCCGTGGATGATGAAAACGATTACGTTGCTTTCAAGTTCGTTTCGGATAACGTTACCGTAGTGGAGAGCGGTAAAAAGTTCGAAATGTTCGCCAGCGTTCTTTGCAAGTACAATCGTAGGGACGACTCCAAGACCGAATTGTCCATCGAATTTCATTCTTCCGCGACGCGCTCCGTCGTGCTCGGCTTCTATTACTGCGCCGGCGTGTTCTACGTCCAGATCCCGAACGACAAAGGCGGCGTTATGGCTTATCTCGACGATTTCAGTCTGCGCGACGCGCTCGAAGTCGCGAATCGCCTCGGCGATAAAGTCGTCGGCGCGATCGACGGCGTTATGGACACGCAGATTCCCGGTTTGAATACTTCCGTCGGCGCCCTCGTCAACAACATCACTTCTTCCGCGATCAAGAGCGCGACGATGACCGAAAAGGATGAGAACGTCCAACTCGTCGTCAAGACCGATTTCAACAAGATGATCAACTCGGTCATGACCCTCATCGGAAACCCCGTCGTAAAGACCCTTCTTGCGGAATTCCAAGTCGATAGCATTTTGACCGCGGTCTTCGGCATCAACCTGACGGCGATCACGAACTTTACTTTCGAAAACATTACCTGCGACTTTACGATCAACGTCTCGAATAATAAATTCGTCGGAATGGACGTCGATCTCGGTTACGGCACCGAGACCTTCCTCGTCGATTTCTATATCGACAACGAGTACTACGGTTCCGATCCGCAACAGGTGGACGCGATCGTCTTCCCCGAATTCACCGATTACAGGAAGTTCGGCTTGACCAACTTCGAAGTCGGATTCAAGATCGATCTCGAAAACGGAAGCGAAAAGCAGGTCACGATCGATAATTTGATCGGCGGCGTCCTGACCGAGTTCTTCGCGCTTCCGACGCTCGGCGCGCTCGGCGAGCGCACGCTGACGCTCGGCGAAGGAACGATCGGTCTTTTCTTGGACGTTAACGCCGAAATCAACTGGAACCGCAACGAAAAGAATTACATAGAGCTTTATTTGTACGAAGTTACGACGAAGGGCAACGTCCTTCTCGGAACGGCGTACTACGTCGGCGCAAAGAATTCTTTGTACGTCGATTTCTCCTACGTCAATTTGCCGAAGTTCGTCTACGAAGGGCTGAACGTCGCCGAGGTTTTGGACGGCTTTATCACCAAGACGCTCAGTTCGATCCTCGGAACGGCTTCCGAATCGACGGCGGAAGGCGAGGAGATCCGCTCTTTGATCCTCGATACGTTCGGGCAGGAAGGGGACAGCTACGAAGACGCTCTCGCGAATATCATGCAGACGGGAACGTATGCTTACGTCGCCGCCGCGGGAGAAGACCAGAGCTTCGCCAAACTCGACGTGTTCAGCGTCATCGTCAAGATCCTGAACACGATGGAGCGCCGCCCCGCCGGAAAGAAATCCATCGCCGTGACGATGGATCGTGAAGTCATCCTCGCCGTCGTCGAAGATCTCGCGAGGGACGCGCAAAGCGATCTGAAATCCGCGATCGAGGCAAGGGATAACGACACGAGCGTCGCCGAAACGGAAACCCAAATCACGAATAAGCAAAGAGAGATCGAAGAAAAGACCGAAGAGATCGCGCAGCTCGAAAGACAGCTTGCGGACGGCGCGACCACGCTCGGCATCGAAGAAAAGATCGCGCTCGGCAATCGGATCGAAGCCGAGAAAAACAAACTTCAAAAACTCAAAGACGAAAAAGAACTGATGATTCAAGCGAAAGAGAAGATCATCGCGGATTTCGCGTCTTCCGTCAAATCCGCGGGCGATCGCCTCGATTTGTTCGCGAGCATCGTGAACGGAGTCAATAAGGAACTTTCCAGCGTGGATATCGCGATCCGTTCCGTGCGCCTCGAACTCGGACTTTTGGACAGCTTCGGGTTCTTTATCGCCGCGGACGTTAAACTGACCGAGGATACCTTCATCCACGTCGCGATCGATCCTCTCGGCTTCGGGTTCTCGCCCGAATTCAATATTCCGAAAGAAGAGTTCGTCACCACCGGCTACGCTTCTCTTGAAGAGTTCTCGAATATCTCGGTCTCCGCGACCCTTTCTCTCTCGGGAGATACGGGAAGCCTGACCGAAACGAATATCGGCGACGCGCTCGGAAATTTGATCGCCGAACTCGTCTGCGTGCTCGGCGTAAAAGAGCCGATCACGGGCGGACTCGACGTCAAGGTGGACGCGAATATCGGGTTCGACCCCGTAAAAATGTCGAACTTTATGGGCGGCGCGAACGTTGAACTGCGTTTCTCGAATCTCGAACTCGCCGTTAAGATCTACAAGAAAGAAAACGCGACGAGCGAAACGCTTTCGGACGAAAACCTCGTGATCGCGATGTACTACGGCGAATACGCGAGCGGTGAGCACGCGATCTTCGTCGACGCGACGGGTCTTTCGATCAGCGCGGACGGGACGACGCTTCCGAAATTCATGTATAAGATCAAACTCGAAGATCTTTTCCGCACCGCTTCCGGCGCGCAGACCGACGAGCTTCCTTCGATTCCCGCCGCGGCTTCGTCCGAAATGACGAGCAAGCAGATCATCGATCTCCTCGGCGGAATGATGGGCGGGATTTATATCGGCGACGAAATCTCCGTTATGCTTGCGGATCGCTTCGTCGGGACGTTGCTTTCTCTCCTTATGGAGGGCAGAAACACCGATACCGTCCTCGATCTCGGTGCTTCAAGCAAAGCCTATTTCCGCATCGTGGATTCTTTGGAGATCGGCGCGAAGATCGCGTTCGACACTTCGGAAGGCGCGCTCGGATATCAAAATCCCTACGTCGAACTGCGCGTGCACAATATTTTTGCCGACTTTGCGAAAAAACAGATCATTCCGAAATCCGTCTTTGACGGGGCGGGGTCGGTCTATCGCGACGTAACGTCGCTCGATTCCATCTACGTCCAATTCGAGGCGGATCTCGATTACGCGTTCTCCGATATGAGTTACGACTTTACGGACTTTATGGAAGAACTCGGCGGTATGATCCCGAACAGCATCGGCGCCGTTCTCAAAAACACCGCTTTGACCTTTGACGTCGCGGAGGATTTCTCGGGAAGGTTCGTCGCGAGAGTCAGCTCGAACTTCGACCTTTCGGACGGAATGAAATTCAACGCCCGTATCGAAATTTTGAAAGACGACGAGCTTCTCGTCAAACTCTTCTTCGACGGGCTGTATCTGTACGTCGACGGTGAAGGTCTCGCGACCCTTGCGGAAGATGGAAAGGTCGCGGGGTTGAATATCCCGAAATTCCGCATTCAAGTCACGGAGTTGCCCTGCGGCTGCAAGTGTAAAGCCTGCCTCGAAGGGGCTTACTGCGACGGAACGGATTGCGCCTACGGATGCGTTTGCTCGCACTGCGCGACCGAAAGCGCGGCTGCCGCGGACGCGATGGACGGCGTGATCGGTTTGTTCG
>JAIKVL010000031.1 GCA_024685775.1 Clostridia bacterium
GCCCGCGCGAGGAACTGGCAGCGCTACGACCTTGGCGGCAAGGCGAGCCTCACCTTCGAAGAAGGTGTTGACAGCTACGTTCCGTACGCCGGCAAACTTAAGGACGGCGTTGCGATGACCACCGCAAAGGTGAAGAGCACGATGTGTAACTGTGGCGCGCTCACGATCCCGGAATTGCAGGAGAAGGCGAACTCGACGCTCGTTTCTTCCACCTCGATCGTAGAGGGCGGTGCCCACGACGTGGTGCGCAAGCAGTAAGGACGTATAACGGCACATTAACTTTGTTCCAACTCAAAATCCCGCAGTTACGTACGACAAGTACGCGCCTGCGGGATTTTTCGTTGCGCCTCGTTTCTGCACCACTCTACGCCCTTACTGCTTGCGCACAGGGCGGGGTGTGTATTGCGGATTTCCATTTTGTGGGATTTGCTTTTTTGTTTTGAATAGTGTTATAATCGGGGTATGAGAAGGGGAAGGAAAACAATTTTATTGTTTTTTGTTTTGATCGTTTTGGCTGCGGCGCTTGCGGGCTGCGGACTTTTTGGCGGGAAAAAACTCGGTAAAACGGAGCTCACCGAGGAGATGGTCCGCCACCCGAGTTTTGTGAATTCCTATGTTTATACAGGCGAGCCGATCGACGCCATGCTTTCCGATATCCAAGTGTACTTTGACGGTGAATTCATGGATATGGATCTTTTTGACGTGGAGATCTCGGACAACGTAAACCCCGGCACCGCAAGCATTAAAGTTACCGCAAAAAAAGAGAACGAAAAGCTGAAAGGCAGCGTGACCTTGCATTTTAACATCGTTGCGGATGGGAGCAAGCAATGCAATGCGGATGACGACTTAAACGCCCTCCTTGCCGATCCCGGTTACTCCGCCGTGGGCGTATGGTGCGATTACACCATTGCGGCGGGGGAGACGCTTACCGTGCCCGAAGGGCAGACTCTTGCCTTGCGGCACGGATACGTTTTTAACAATTACGGCACCGTCATCAACAACGGCACCATCGTGATGGAAGGCGCCTACATGTACCGCGCGCCGCGTCGCAACACCGAATTCAACAACTACGGCAGCTTGGAAAACCACGGCGAAATAAATGTCAAAGATTATGTGATCTTTAACGACCTCGGCACCTTTACAAGCGATAATGAAATAACAAATTGCGGCACGTTTTACCTTTTGGATGAGGACAAATCCTTTTTGGTGGAGGGGACGGGCGGCTATCGCTATATTCGCAAACCGTTGACCGCGGATAAGGTCATCGTGGAGAATTGCGTGTTTGTCAAAAATAAAACCGAGTATACTCCTTCCGTCTCGTTGGACGGGGGCGCCGGCACTTACTTCCGCACCGAGTTCTTTGACAACACTGCCGCGGGCACGGCAGGGGTGACCGTCACGGTGGGCGAGCGTGAATCCAATTACTACGGCTCGGCTACCGTGAATTTTACGATAGAAAAGGGAGTTGCTTCCGTTGCGTCGTTTGCAGAGCTCAAGACGCTTGCCGCAAGCGGCAATTTTAAGGAGTATCAACTGTCGACGCTGGATATTTCTTCCGATGACTCCTTCTCGCTTCCGGCGGGGGAAAAGCTGGCGCTTACCTCACGGCTGAACGTACATGGGCGGTTTGTCAACGCGGGACAGGTCTCTTGCGATTGTTTTTACGTTTCTTCAAGCGGCGCTTTTGAAAACGAGGGGGCGCTTGCGGTCAGAGGAAACACTTATGCGCTTGAAGGCTCCTTTACAAACGCGGCGACGGGCGAGATCGATTGCAACTGCACTTTGCAAGTCAGAGCGGGCAGCATTTTTGTCAATCGCGCTGCGATCGCAAACGCGCTTACCATCTCCGCAAGCGGGAATTTTGTCAACGAAGGGAGCGTTACGGTCACAAACGCCAGTATCACCGCATCCGTGCGAAACAGCGGCGCTTTGGTATATCCGCAAGGGATTTACCTTGGTCGAAACGGGGCGTTTGTGAATGAAGAAGGCGCCACCGTTCAAATCGAGGGCGACAGTAACGTAAACCATAGCATAGAAAACCACGGCGCCATCATCAACAAGGGCAGATTGGCGCTAAGCGACGGTAGCACGATCCAAAATTCGGGCGCCGCCACCTTTGATAACAGCGAGGGCGGCGTGTGGACTTTTGCCGCCATTCCGGGCATTTCCGCCAACGTTGTGATAAAAAAGTATTTGACGGATGAATCCGTGCATTTCGAGGCAGAATATGCCTCCGTTCATTACGACAAAGCAAGCCATATCCCCACCTTTACCGTGGATGGCGAAGCCCTCTTGTCCGATTGGTACAGCGCTTATCTCCGTTATGTCGGAGCCACCAAGTATGTCACCAGTTGCGTCGATACCGGCGAGGTGGATATGCGCATTTCCATCAAGACGCCGTACTGTCCCTATGCGGAAACATACACCTATCGCTATACCATCTTGCCTTCCACCATTCGCATATCGAATGAAATGAACTTTAGGTCGACAATATCTGACGCAGGTTACAACGAGGTCATTTTGGATACGGATATTTCTTCCGCCTCCGGTTCTGTCAAGAGCGGTTGTACGCTGGACCTCAACGGGCACAAACTAACGGTATCGTATGGCACTTTTTATCTCCATGGTTCTTTGGTTGGCGGCGCCGTCGCGCCCGTCACTCCGTCCGAAGAGGGAGCAAGCGTCCTTGTCGCCGAAAACGGCTACTTCTACAATTACGGTTCCCTAACCAATGACGGACTGCTTTACGTCAAAGGGGGCGGGCACTTTAACGGCAACGCCACGTCAAGTAGCAGCTCCGAGCAGGGCGTCATCATCAACAACGGCGTCATTTACACCAATTATAACTATATCTTGACCGCCACGGGCAGCGGCGTGATCTATCACAGAAAAAATTTGAAGGATATGCCAAACGCCGTCGTCATTCCGTCCGTGGACTATGACGGCACGGAGAAAACGCCCGCCCCGGTGGTGACCTATCTTGGCGCTCCGGTCGACAACAATCGCTTTACCTTCCGTTACAGATACAACGTGAATGCGGGCGCGGGGGCGATGCTGACCTTGGGCGTTGCGGATGAGTTTGACCAAAACTTTTACGGACAAGTGTTCAAAACGTTCACGATCAATCGCGGCGCGATCACGGTGACGACGGCAATCGATTTGATCGCGGCGGCGGAAAACGCCAATTACGACCGTATCATTTTCGGCGCGGATATTGCGCTTTCGCAGGCGACAACGCTTTCCGACGGGCAAACGTTAAACCTTGATTCCTATGACTTGTCCGTTTCCGGTACGGGGAAAATTACCTTTGGTAACGATTGCCGTTTGGTCTTGACGGCAGGGACGGAAGAACGCTTCTTAAAATATGCTTACGATGCGGATGAGATCACTTTGACGGCAAATATCGGCGCGACCGGCATCAGGACGGCGATGACCGTTGTCAGAAACTCTTTGGCAGGCATTAAGAACACAAATTACCTTACCACCACGGTGCATATGAACGGTTATTCCTTTGTCGGAGGGTTAAAACTGGTCAACAACAGCGTCGAAAACTTTTCCGTCACATTTGAAAACTCTTCGGAAAACGTAAGTTCCATCGGCAGCAGCGTGAATGACACTTACGATGTGGGCATTTCGACTGCTGACAATGACTATGCGTTTATCTATGGGACTTGTTATGAGGAAACCTACGTCACGTTGCGCAATATGACGGTTTACGGCGTCAAGCACAATGGCGGCGACGGTACGGCGCAGGTCGTGGATCTTACGGCGGAAAATTGCAAGTTTAATGCTTCGCATAGCAAGAATACGGTGTACGCCTATAAGATTTGGACGGGAATGACTGCAAGCGGAACGTATACGGGGTGCACGTTTGAGGGTGCCAATGGTTTTTACGTCAACCGCGGGTATGAATGCGATCACGATACAGGCACGACGCTTCCCGCTTATTTCTTTTACGGTTGTACGTTCAGAGCCTATGGCGAATGTGTGAAAAAGGATAATGTCGTTGATTATTACGGCAACGCTCTCACAATGGATCGCAACAGAGCAAACCTCTCCGTGCAAATCAGGGAGTCGGATTTCTACAGTCAAAACGGCAACGGAATCCGCGTAACAAATCGGACGGGAGTATATCTCGATATCGACGGTCAGACAACTTTTGAACATCCGCAAGGGAAAGTGGATATCCTCGGATGATCACCCCATAAAAAATCCTTGCCTTTTGCGCGCGTAGTGTATATAATTTTTTATAGACATTCACAAGGGAGGTGCGCGCTTAATGGTCAAACTTGAGTTTTACAGAGTTTTCTACATCGTTGCCAAGACAGGCAATTTGTCCAAAGCTTCCAAAGAGCTGTTCATCTCTCAGCCCGCCGTTTCCTATGGCATCAAGCAACTTGAGGAGCAGCTTGGCGGCAGGCTTTTTGTCCGTACGGCAAAAGGTATGGAACTTACGCCCGAAGGCAAAATGATCTACGAGTACGTTTCTCGCGCGTACGACGAGCTTACCGCGGCGGAAAACAAGTTTTCGCAAATGCGCGGATTGGAGGAGGGCACCGTCCATATCGGCGCTTCCGATACCATCAGCAAGTATTTTATCCTTCCTCGCATCGAACAGTTTAAGAAGAAGTATCCCAAAATCAGCATTAAGATCACCAACCGCACGACGGATGAGATCATGAATATGTTGAAGACGGGCAAGGTGGACCTCGGCTTTATCAACCGCGTGGATGAAACGCAGTACCCCGGCATCCGCCTGACCTCTTGCGCCGATATCGGCGAATGTTTTGTCGCCAATGCGGAGATGGCGCAACGCTTTGACCATCCGCTTTCGGTGGGTGAACTGACCGCGCTCCCCCTCATCTTGTTGGAGGAGAGGTCCAGCACTCGTCGCGCCGTGGAACGCGCCATCGAGACCCTCGGCGGCAAGCTGACTCCCGCGTTTGAGTTGTGTAGCGTTGACCTTGTGGCGGAGTGCGCCAAGGCGGGCTTGGGCGTCGGTTGCGTGACCAAGGAATACATCGCCAAGGAGCTTGCCTCCGGTGAGCTCAACGTCGTTCCGCTTTCCTTCCCGCTGCCGCGCAGGACCATTGCGATGGCAACGTTGGATGGGATGCCGCCTTCCTTCGCTACGGCGAAATTGCAGGAATATTTTGATCAAACCACGCTGGACAGCGTGAAAAAATAAAAGGAAGTTCTGTTATGATTTCTACTACTTTGCGCAAACTTTATCTTGACTTTTTTAAGGACAGAGGCCACGCCGTGATCCAAGGCGCTTCCCTGATCCCGGAAAATGATCCCACCGTGCTCTTTACCACGGCGGGTATGCATCCCCTTGTGCCGTACCTCTCGGGTGAAAAGCACCCGCAGGGCACCCGCCTCACCGACGTGCAAAAGTGCGTCAGAACGGGCGACATCGACGAAGTCGGCGACGCCACGCACTGCACCTTCTTTGAGATGTTGGGCAACTGGTCCCTCGGCGACTACTTCAAAAAGGAAGCGATCTCCTGGAGCTTTGAGTTTTTGACCGAAGTTTTGAAGATCGACAAAAACCGCCTCGCAGTCTCCGTCTTTGCCGGCGATGAGACTGCGCCTCGCGATGAGGAAGCGGCAAGCATTTGGATGAAGTGCGGCATCCCCGCGGATAGGATCTTCTTCCTCCCCAAAAAGAACAACTGGTGGGGCCCCGCAGGGCAGACCGGTCCTTGCGGCACCGATACCGAAATGTTTATCGACACCGGCAAACCCAAGTGTTCGGAGGATTGTTCTCCCGCGTGTGATTGCGGCAAGTATATCGAGATCTGGAACGACGTCTTTATGCAATATAACAAGCAGGCGGACGGTTCTTTCGCTCCCTTGAAACAAAAGAACGTCGATACCGGAATGGGACTCGAACGCACGCTGACCATTTTGAACGGCTATAAATCCGTCTACGAGACCGACCTTTTCAAAGGCGCGATCGAAAAGCTCGAAGCGCTTGCCGGGAAGAAGTACGGCGAGAGCGAGGAAGTGACCAAAGCAATGCGTATCATCGCGGATCATATCCGCACGGCGACGATGCTTCTCGGCGACCAAAGAGGGGTCACGCCGTCTAACGTCGACCAAGGCTACGTCCTGCGCCGCTTGATCCGCCGCGCCGTCCGTTTCGGGCGTTTGATCGGTCTCAAAGAGGGCGCGCTGTCCGAGATCGCGAAACTCTATATCGAGCAATACAAGGACATCTATCCCGAGATCGGCGAGAACGCGGAAAAGATCGTCTCCGAACTCGATAAAGAAGTCGATCGCTTCTCTTCCGTCTTGCAACAGGGCTTGAAAGAGTTCGAAAAAGTCGTCGGCTATCTCCCCGAGAACGTCAAGAGACTTTCGGGCAAGACCGCGTTTAAGCTGTACGATACCTACGGCTTCCCGATCGAAATGACCGTCGAGCTCGCGAAAGAGATCGGTTACGAAGTGGACGTCGAGGGCTACAAAAAGGCTTTCGAAGAGCATCAGCAAAAATCCCACGCGGGCGCGGAACAACGCTTCAAGGGCGGCTTGCAGGATAACACGATCGAGGTTACCCGCCTTCACACCGCCACGCACCTTATGAACGCCGCGCTGCGTACAATAGTAGATGAGAATATTCGCCAAAAAGGCAGTAATATCACGGCGGAAAGGCTCCGCTTCGACTTTAACCTCGACAGACCTTTGACGCAGGAAGAGATCAAAAAGATCGAAGATTACGTCAACGGCGCGATCGCCGCAAAGGCGGACGTCGTCTGCCGCGAAATGACCGTTCCCGAAGCGAAAGCGATGGGCGCGATCGGCGTCTTCGACAGCAAATACGGCGAGAAAGTCAAGGTCTATTCCATCGGCGAATTCAGCACCGAGATCTGCGGCGGACCGCACGCGCAGAACACCGGCGAACTCGGCAAATTCAGGATCGTCAAAGAGCAAAGCTCTTCGGCGGGGGTCAGAAGAATCAAAGCGGTGCTTGAAAAATAAGGAAACGAAAAAATGTGCTTTGTCAGTAAAAGAACGCGCGAAGATATCGAAAACGTGATGGATAAAGATCCGGCGGCGAGAAGCTTTTGGGAGGTTTATTTTACCTACTCGGGAGTCATCGCGCTTCGGATGTATCGTCGCGCTCATTGGTTTTATCAGCATGGTCATAAGTTTATCGCGCGCGTCATTTCCCAGCGCGCCAAAAAGCGCACGGGGATCGAGATCCATCCCGCCGCAAAGATCGGCAGAAGACTCTTTATCGACCACGGCGCGGGCGTCGTGATCGGCGAGACCGCGGAGATCGGGGACGACGTCGTCATTTATCAGGGCGTGACCCTCGGCGGAACGGGAAAAGATAAAGGGAAGCGTCACCCGACGCTGCAAGACCGCGTCATGGTCTCTTCGGGCGCGAAAGTCCTCGGACCGTTCACCGTCGGGCACGACAGCAAGATCGGTTCAAACAGCGTCGTTTTGAAAGAAGTCCCGCCGCAAAGTACGGTCGTCGGCGTCCCGGGAAGAGTCGTAAAGCAGGGCGACGTCCGCATCGCGGATATGGATCAGATCAAACTCCCCGACCCGATCCTCGAAGAATTCCGCAGGTTGAACAGGCGCATCGAAGAACTTGAAAAGCGCGCGGGCATTCGCGCAAGCAAGAAAGATGACGACGGGAACCTCCTGAGCGAGGATCTCGAAAATATCGAAAAGGGCAACGAAAATATATGAAAGTTTACAACACGTTAGATCGCGAAAAAGAGGAATTTACCCCGATCCAAGGCAATCTCGTCCGTATGTATTCCTGCGGGCCGACGGTGTACAGCTACGCGCATATCGGCAATATGCGGACCTATATCTTTATGGATCTGTTGCGCCGTTCGCTCCGTTTCGCGGGCTTTAAGGTCAAAGGCGTTATGAATATCACGGACGTCGGTCACCTTTTGTCCGACGGCGACGAGGGCGAAGACAAGATGCAGAAAGCCGCGCGCAAAGAGGGCAAGACCCCTTGGGAGATCGCGGCGTTTTACACCGAAGCCTTCTTTAAGGATATCGACGCGCTGAACGTTTCGCGCCCGGAGATCATCGCGAAAGCGACCGAGCACATCCCCGAGATGATCGAATTCGTCAAGGGACTTATGGAAAAGGGCTATGCCTACGAGATCTCGGACGGGATTTATTTCGATATCGGGAAATTCCCCGGTTACGGCAAACTTTCGGGGCAAACCGTCGATGAGAAAGAGGCGGGCGCACGCATCGAAGAAAACAGCGAGAAAAGGCATCCCGCCGACTTCGCGCTTTGGAAAAAAGCCGATAAAAACCATATTATGCAATGGGAAAGCCCGTGGGGAATGGGATTCCCGGGCTGGCATATCGAATGCAGCGCGATGAGCAAAAAATATCTCGGCGAGGTCTTCGATCTGCATACCGGCGGCATCGACGCCGTCCCCGTCCACCACGAGAACGAGATCGCGCAAAACGAAGCGCTCGCGGGCAAAAAGACGGTCAACTATTGGATGCACGGCGAATTTATGATGGTGGACGGCGGCAAAATGAGCAAATCGCTCGGCAACGTCTACACGATCTCCGACCTCGAAAAGAAGGGCTATTTGCCCCTTGATTTCCGCTATTTCTGCCTGAACGCGCATTACAGAAAAAAGCTGAATTTCACCTTTGAGGGAATGGACGCCGCGCATACTTCTTACGAGAGGCTCAGAAATCTCCTTTATGCCCATAAGATGAGCGCGACCGCAACCGATAAAGCGATTTTGGACGACCTTTATAAACGCTTTAAGGACGCCGTCGAAGACGATATGAACATTCCGTTCGCGCTCGGCGTTTTGTGGGAAGCGGTCAAACTTCCGAAGAGCAAAGATATCTATAAACTCGCGCTCGAATTCGATAAGGTCCTCGGGCTTTCCTTGGATAAGGTCACCGCGCCCGCGCCCGAAAAGATAGACGTTCCCGCAGAGATCGCCGCGCTCGCCGAAAAGCGTTTCGCCGCGAAGAAAGAGAAGAACTGGGCGGAAGCGGATCGCCTTCGCGCGGAGATCGCAGAAAAGGGCTACGTCATTAAAGATTCGAAAGACGGCTACACGATCGAGAAAGCGTAAGTAACGTTCTTTTCTCCGAGAAACAAAAATGAACGGAAAAACGGCGAAGAAATTCGCCGTTTTTTTATGCGCTTCGCGCTTAATTCCGCTTGAAAAATCCGTAGATTTGAAACGTTTCTTACGATTCGAGTTCGCGTTCGATCCAAGAAAGTAAAAGGCGGACGATCTTTTCCTGTTGCTCGGGGGAGAGGGGAACGCCTTTCGGGACGCGATACCATTTGAAAAGGCAATCGCGACAACAGCAGGCGCAGGCGTGCTGCGCGAGAAAGACGGGATGCCCGCGCATCGGCGTCTGTTTCCCGTCGTTTGGAATAACGGCGGGCGCAAGACGGGTCGCGATAAAGGTTTTCGCGTGATCGCGGATCGCGTCGAGCCCGACTTTTTCGATATAGTTTTTGTCCTTTTCCGAAAGGTGAAACCGCGAGCGGAATTTTGATTCGGAAAGTTTTCGGAAACAATCGTCGTAATTCATTTCTTTTTTTGCCTCGTGAGCCTTGATTCGGCGCGTGGAGTACTTTTTATCATACGGCTTTTTCGCCGCATCGTCAAGGGCGTTTTCTTTTCTTCCAAAAGGGAAATTCTATTCTTTTTTCTCATTTTTCGACATAAATATTGATAAGAATGCAAGCCTGCGGAGGACGTATGAGAGAGAACAGAAACGAGAGAGTACTCGCGATCGCGAGTTTTATTGCCGAGACGGGCGCGACGGTTCGGGAAGCGGCGAGACGGTTTGACGTCAGCAAATCGACCGTCCACAGCGATATGACCCAAAGGCTCCCGAAACTCGATATGAATTCCTATAAAAGAGTCCGAGCGATCCTAATGAAGAATCTGCGGGAACGCCATATTCGCGGGGGAGAAAAAACTAAGGAAAAATACAGAAATATGCGGAAATAACGAGGGAATCGCAAGCGTGGGAAATCGTTTCGGATTTATTTATCCCAAAGGTTGTAGCGCTCCGGATGCTCGATCGCGTTGATCATATTTTTGCGGATGTCGGGAATATCGGCGCGCAGATCTTCGACGAGCTTTTTCATATATTCGCGCTTCGTGTGTTTATCCGCGGGGCAGGGATTGAAGACGACGGGAAGCTCGTATCTCCGCGCGACGCCGCGAATATCCTTCTCGTCCGCATAAAGGAGCGGGCGGATGACGGTGGTCTCGGTACGGCTGAGATAGGAAGTCGGGGCGAGCGTCGAGAGCCTGCCTTCATAGGTCAAGGACAAAAGGAAGGTTTCGAGGACGTCGTCCGCGTGATGCCCGAGCGCGACTTTGTTCGCGCCTTCGCGATGGGCGACGGAGCAGAGCGCGCCGCGGCGAAGCTTGGAGCAAAGGGAGCAGGGGTTCGTTTCCTTGCGGACGTTGAAAATGATCTCGGCGATGTCGGTTTTTTCTTCGAAAAACGGGACGTTTCGCTCCGCGAAATAGGCGCGAAGGGCGGCAAGCTCTTCTTCCTTGGTCTCCTTGAAACCCATGTTTACGTTGACGGCGATCAGGGAAAACTTTTCGGGAGAAAATTTCGAATAGCGATAGAGGGACTCGAAAAGGACGAGACTGTCTTTTCCGCCCGAAACTCCGACGGCGATCTTATCTCCGTCTTCGATCATCTTAAAATCGGTTACCGCGCGCCGAAGCGCTCCGAGAATTTTTTTCATAAAATCAGTTTAGTGTATTTTCGGCGGAAACGCAAGCAATGAGGAGAAAAAATGGGGGATCGGATCGTATCTTTTTTCGGAAAGATCATCGGAAATAAATATCTGCTTTGCGCCGTGCTTTCGGTCTTTCCGATCACCGAGATCAAAGGCGGGATCCTTTGCGCGGCGGTGGCGGACGTCCGTCTGCTTGCGGCGTTTTTCTTTTGCTTCCTTGCGTCGGTCGCGCTTGCCGCCGTCCTTTGCGCGATCTGCCCTCTGTTGCTCCGCGCGGCGGAGCGGTCTTCGCTCGTTCGGAGGTTCACTTCGTTTTTGACCGATCGGCTGGAAGAAAAGGCGAAAAAGATCGCGGTTTCGGCGAAAAACGGGGGAAAGGGAAAGTCTCAAAAGGTTTTCGGCTTGTTCGCGTTCGTCGCGCTTCCGCTTCCTTTGACGGGGGTTTGGGCGGGCGCGCTTCTCGCGGCGATCTTGCGGCTGGACTATAAAAGTTCGCTGCTTGCGCTTTCCGCGGGGAATTTCGTCGCGGGAGGGCTCGTCCTTTTCGTCGCGCTCATTGCGGGAGATAAAGCCGAATTCGTTTTGAACGTTTTTCTTTTCGCCGCGCTTGCCGCGCTCATTTTTGCGGCGATAAAATGGGGGATCGGGAAAAGGAAAAAGAAATCCGCCGTATAAAGAAAAATCCCGCGATTTCCGCGAGATTTTAAGCGAAACGGTAGATGTTTTTTGGGTGATTTCTCTATTTCGTCAGTTCCTTTTCCATGCGGATGCAGTCGAAGGTGTCGCCGCGGAGAATATTTGCGTTCGTTACGGCGTAACCGAGGTTTTGGTAGAAGCCGACCGCGACGTCGCGGCTTTCGACGACCGCGCGCGAAAATCCGAGGTCCGAAAGCCAGCATTCCGCTTCGAGCATAACGCGTTTTCCGAGACCTTGCCCGCGATATTCGGGCAGAACGACGACGCGGCCGATCATAGCGGATTTTTCGTCGATGGGATAAAAACGGCAGGTCGCGACGGGAAACCCGTCGTCCGTCAGAACGATATATTTCGTGCTTGGCGCATCGTGCTCGTCAAACTCGCGGCGAAGGGGAATATTGTGCTGCCTCGCCATGCCTTGAATTCGGACGTAATACGCGCCCGCCTGCTGCCACGTTTCCGTTGCTCTGATAACCTGAACGTTCATAGTTTTCATACCTTTTTGCGGTTTATTCGTTTGAAAAACCCGATTTCCTTTTTCAGTTCGTGAAATCGGCGTTTCCCGATCTTTTATAAAAAAAGCGCCTTTTCCCGATGGATAAAGACGCTTTCTTTTCTGGCAGGAGTAGTAGGAATCGAACCTACACCATAGGAGTCAGAGGCCTATGTGCTACCACTACACCATACTCCAACGACGATGTTATTATAGTACGCTTTCCGCTATAATGCAAATGATTTTATCAATTTCGATATTTTTTATATTTGATCTGAAATTTGGGTTGATTTTTGTTTGACAAGAAGAAGATTTAATGCTATTATTTTTTCCGTTACGGTGTTATGACCCATTAGCTCAGCCGGTAGAGCACTTGACTTTTAATCAAGGTGTCCGGAGTTCGAATCTCCGATGGGTCACCAAAATTACAAATTTATGGTTGACAAACACCTTTGCCTTCCATATAATAAAATACACGCGACCGTGGCGGAACTGGCAGACGCGCCAGACTTAGGATCTGGTATCCTGGATGTGGGAGTTCAAGTCTCTTCGGTCGCACCAATTAAACGATCTTATGCGGGAGTGGCTCAGTGGTAGAGCGTTGCCTTGCCAAGGCAAATGTCGCGGGTCCGAATCCCGTCTCCCGCTCCAATAAGTTCGACCCAAGACGGGATTCCGTTGCGCAAGCAACCGCGCGAAAGCGCAGGACCCGTTCGAGACCGAACCGAGCGAAGCGAAGGTCCCCGATGAAATCGGGCATCCCGTCTCCCGCTCCAATATGCGCCCTTAGCTCAGCTGGTAGAGCAACTGACTCTTAATCAGTGGGTCCCGGGTTCGAATCCCTGAGGGCGCACCACTAAAAACCTCGACTTGTTCGAGGTTTTTTCTTTGCTTCTCGAGATTCCCGCCGCTTTGCGCGGCGCCCCCGATGGGGGAGAACCCGGGACAAGTCCCGTCTGACGTTCGCACCTGCCTCCCTTTTGGATATTGAGCGTTCGTTGGATTCGTTCTTAAACTTGCTTTTTTGCTCACTATTCCGTCGCTTTGCTCCTTGCGAATCCCTGAGGGCGCACCACTAAAAACCTCGACTTGTTCGAGGTTTTTTCT
>JAIKVL010000032.1 GCA_024685775.1 Clostridia bacterium
TTGACCGACGAAGACATCAAAGCGCTTGCAAGCGCGCTTTCCGAGGCTGACAAGGACTTCGTGAAGACTCTCCGCGCTTTCTTCGACAAGGGCGGCGAGTATATGAAGGCAACGGACGAACTGCTCAAAGGCTATTCGACGATCACTTTGGAAAATAGCGATTACTTCCCGATCATCCGTTACTCAAAGGATAGGGCGGAAAGCATAGACAAGAATTATATGCTTGCACTCTCGAACGCCTCCGTGCAAAATATGGGGATCACGAAGACGAGAACGGACAACACGCACCGCCTCGACGTTCACCCGATCTTGTCCGTGGTGGAACGCCACGCAAAGCAGATTGGGCAGTACGCGGGGCTCGCCGTACCGATCAAGACGATACAGCAAGTCTATAACTGTAATGTGTCACAAGAAAGTGGCGGCGGCTCCGAGTCTATCCGCAACACCATAGATCAAAAAGTGTGGAAGGGGTTCGATAAGTATTTCACAAACTGGCTCGCCGACGTCCAAGGAATGGGAAAGATGCACTCCGAAGCGGATAGTTTCGTTGATCGGATCAGAAGCAACTACGCCAAGTTCCAGCTCGGCGCGAATATCAAAGTCGTTCTCTCGCAGATGGCGTCCTTCCCGACGGCGTTTTGTGTCCTTTCCGCGTCCTCGATGGTCCGCGCGTATGGTCACAAGCCTAATCTTAAAAATATGGATAAATATTGCGCGTGGGCGCGAGTGCGTAACGCGGATCACGGCGTAGTGCTTGCAGAAGGCAACCTCGACAAGATCGGCGCTGTCGGTGACGTGTTCACGAAGCCGATACAATGGACGGACCGTCTGACGATCAGCTTCTTGTGGAACGCCTGCCAATGCGAGGTGGAGTCGAAGCACAAAGGGGATGCCGCGTACAAGTTCGGCACCGAGGCGAATATGGAAGAGGCGGCGGCTCTGCTCGAAGAAGTTGGACGCCTTACACAGCCAAACTATACGCAGTCGGAAAGGTCGGCGATGCAACGGAGTAGTAACAGCATTGTCAAGAGCCTCACGATGTTCTTCTCCGTTCCGCTGAAGCAATACTCCCGTTTGATCGAGTCTATCGGACGCATCCGCGCATTGCGCTACAAGAAGAACGTCCTGCACGAGAACGTCTCCGCCGCAGAGATGAACGCCGCGAGAAAAGGTCTCGCCAAGGCGGCGACGGCTGTCACGGTGGCGAACCTTATATATGCGCTCATGGGGCAGCTTGTGAAGTTCTTGCTCAACAAGGACCGCAAGGACAAAGACGGAGAGGAGATTGGATGGGTCGAGGATCTCTTCAAAGATTTCGCATCCACCTCGATCGGTATGATCCCGCTCGTGAAAGAGGTCTACAACGTTTTCAACGGGTTCGAGATGGAAGAGGCGGTCACGTCGACGATCAACGACTTCGTCAAAGGGGCAAAGGGCGCGGTCGAGCTGCTCGGAACGATCGGAGACGACGAACCGCACGAGGCGAGAGACTACGCGAAACCGCTCCGCGACTTTATCTATGCGTCCGGGCAGATCCTCGGGATCCCGACGAGAAACATCTACAACCTCACTTTCGGCGTCGTGAACCGCTTCGACGAGAGCGAGGCGTACAAGTGGAACTCTCTCTTCTACGCGCAGAACTATGTAAAGGATCTGAAGAAGGCGATCGAGGAAGGCGACGAGAGCAAGGCGTCGACAATCGTCGGTCTTATGATGAAAGACGACGGCATGACCTCCACGTCGCCGCTCGTAAATAAGAAGCTCCGCGAGCTTTACGGGAAAGGCTATACCGTCCTCCCGAAGACGGTCCGTGACAGTATCACCTACGAAGGCGAGACGATAAAGCTCTCCGCGAAGAGTCAAAAGGCGTTCAAAGACACTTACAGTGGCGCGAATAAGGAAGTCGAAAACTTGATAAAGGCGTCCTATTTCAATAAGCTCTCGGAAGAAGTGCAAGCGAAGTCTATAAAATGGATCTACGACTATTACTACGAAAGCGCTGTCTGCGAGACCGTGGGCGAGGAGAGCAACTCGAAGAAGAGGCTCTTCGCCGAGACGATGCCCGTCAGCAAGTTCGCTATGTCGATCGCGGCTTGCTCTGCCGTCGAAGGGAAGGTCGACAAGAAGGGCAATACGATCGCCGGGACGAAGAAGGCAGAGGTGATGAAGCTGCTGAACAAGCTCTCGCTCACCCGCGCGGAGAAGGCGTTGATCCTCGCATACCTCGGGTACTCGGTGGATGACTATGCAGGGCTCATAAAGAGCTATATTCGCAGGATCGGGCTCTCAAAAGCACAGCAAAAAGCCTTCCTTACATATTGCGGTTTGTGACAATTTTGTGACATAGCCGAAAATCATACTATATATAGTGTTTGATATCATAATATCAGCACTATATATTGTAGTGGGAAGTGTCCATCTCTCTCCACCAAAATGAAGCTCATCTTTCCCGAGCAAAAAGATGAGCTTTTTTATTTATAAAGAGGGAGCGCAAAGAATTTAAGTTTTTTTCATAAAGAAGCTTTTTTTACTTGCAAAATCTCCTTGAATATAATATAATTTGAGAGCAAACAAGGGTTCGAGCGATCGTTTCCCGAAACAATTGAATCGCGTTTATCGCAATATGGAGAGTTGGCTGAGTGGTCGAAGGCGCACGATTGGAAATCGTGTTTACCTCACAAGGGTAACTAGGGTTCAAATCCCTAACTCTCCGCCAAGCATAACCTAAGTTGAACCCCTAAAAGTTTGACTTAGGTTTTTTACTAGGAGAATGTATGAACAATAATTATATTTGGCATTATACTGATGAAGAGTACATGAAATTGGCAAATGAACAATTGAAATCTCATTTCAATTACAAAGATTATATCACACCATACAATGAATCACGCGAACTTGTTGGGCGTATCATTGAAGAATTTCAACCTCTTGAACACTCCATTAAATCCTTACTGCAGATTGCGCTTGAAAAAAAACTTTATACTAGAAAGAATTTCAATTTTGACAATTATATTCAAGCTTCAAGAATTATAAATGAACTTTCTGAAAATTTGATCGATAAAAAAACTGCAAAACTGTTAATCGAGATCATCAAGTTTCGCAATTATATCATCCATGAGCATTTTATTAGCATAGACCGAGAAAAAGCAGAAAAGGTTTTCCCACATTTTTTGTTTCTAATCTTTGAAGCAGAAGATTACATTAACAATATGATTAACAGGATCAGCGGCAAAAATGAATCTATTCGAAACATATTTGATGGGACTCTGTAATGATTTTTCCGAGTAAGGAAATTTAAATATATATTTTCCGGCTACCAACAATAAATCCGATTCGGTTCGGACCTTTTTATATTTTTAAGTGGTGATTTTTATATTTTTATTGAAATATGTTTTATAACTAATGTATAATTAAATCAGTGAAAGAAAGGAAGAAAGAAAGATGATTTTACAATGGATTAACGATTTGCAGTCGCCTTGGAACGTAATGACTTGGATCGGATTATTTATCGCGGTCTTCGCCATGTGCATTTTGATCACGAAACTCAGTAACGCCATTTTCAAGCGGATCCAAAAAAACCATCCGGGGCTACACGTTATGTTTTTGCATCATATCCTGACCATCGCGATCATCCTCGGATTTATTATCTTGGTCGTTTCCGCGTTGGCGGGCGTAAAGACGGTTTGGAGCACGCTGTTCGGAGGAACCGCGATCATCAGTGCGGTTCTTGCTTTCGCCGCGCAGGACATCATCAAGGACGTCCTTGCGGGTATGATGATCAGCGCGCATAATCCTTTCAAAGTAGGGGATAGGATCACGCTTGACGACGGGACGACGGGCGTCGTCGAAGACATTACGCTGCATCACGTCGTGATCGCAGGCGTCGAGTCCCTGCGCTACGTTATACCGAACCACGTCATCAACACGATGCGCCTCACGAGTTACAATTTCCAAACGACGACGCGCTCCGCCGTTTTCAAATTCGCCATCGGCTATGATTCCGATATGACGGAAGCAAAAAGGGTGATCGCGCAAGCGATTGAAGACAGCGAGTACTCCATAAAAGGGCGTACCGATAAAAACGGCGTCCCTTGCTACGGAGACGTCTATTTCATGTCCTTTGAGGACAGCGCTTTGATTTTGCAAGTCACGGTTTATTATCGTCCGTCCCATCCGAGCGAAAGAGTGATCGACGATATTAACGTCCGCGTTCGCGAAGCGCTCATCGCAAATAACATCGAGATCCCGTATAATTACGTTAACGTCGTCGAAAAACCCGACGAACCCATGAAAAAACCGATCAGGAAGCCCTTGCCGAAAGCGCCAGAAAAGTCCAAACTCCCCGCGGCGGCGCCTGCCATATCCAAAGAGCCCACTCCCGCTAAGATCGAAGCGAAAAACGCCGTAAAAACGCCTGTGAAGACGGTGGCGAAAGCCCCCGTTAAGGCGACGGTCAAAGCACCCGTAAAATCCGTAGCGAAGCCCGCGACCCAAGCAGCCCGCAAAGCGCCTGTAAAAACTTCTGCGAGCGCAACAAAACCGACTTCGAAACCCGCCGCAAAGCCCGCTCCGAAACCGGTCGCCAAAAAGACGAAATAAGAAATAATAGGAAAGGCGGTAAAATGTACCGTCTTTTTTATAAAAACGATCGATTTTGACCGTTTTCCAAAACGGTTCCCGGTATTGGATCGAGAAAGTTGACAAGACCGCGCATTTTGTTGTATTATATACAAGATAAAAAAAGAAAAGGAGGGCTTGGTATGCCGCAGATTTCTTTGTGGGTTTGGCTCGGAGTCGTCGTCGTTGCGACGGTCGTCGAGCTGATGACGTTGGATATGACTTCGATTTGGTTCGCGATCAGCGGACTTGTGGCTCTTATTTTGAGCGCGTTCGATCAGATCCACTGGATCGTTCAATTGATCGTCTTCGTCGTCCTTTCGTCCGCTTTGATCGTCGGGATCCGTCCGATCGCTCGAAAATTTCTTTTGAAACAAATGAACGAAAAGACGAACAGCGATTCTTTGATCGGGAAAAAAGTGTATATGACCTCGACCGCGTCGTTCGGGCAAATGGGGTCGGTCAAGATCGCGGACGTCGTTTGGAGCGCCGTTCCGGAAAATGAGGAAGAAACGATCGAGGAGGGCGCAGTCGTCGAGATCACGGCGATCAGCGGAAACAAATTGATCGTTAAAAAATCGGATAATCCGAATAATTAATAATAAAGGAGAATAACCATGGAACCAGTAGGAATCGTTTTATTGATCATAGGAATCGTTATTTTGATCGTCCTGATGACGGGGATCCGCGTCGTTCGCCAAGCGACCGCGGTTACGGTCGAACGCCTCGGAAAATATCGCAAGACCTTGGAAACCGGCGTTCACTACGTCTTGCCGATCTTCGACCGCACCTCGACTCCGATCTCGTTAAAAGAGATCGTTGCGGACTTCAAGCCGCAACCCGTTATTACGAAAGATAACGTTACGATGCAAATCGACAC
Organism: Clostridia bacterium; assembly: GCA_024685775.1. Classification (NCBI taxonomy): domain Bacteria; kingdom Bacillati; phylum Bacillota; class Clostridia; species Clostridia bacterium. Next base: position 5,498 of record JAIKVL010000032.1, read on the forward strand.
GGTCGTTTATTTCCAAATCACGGACGCGAAACTCTATACTTACGGCGTAGACAAACCGCTTTCCGCGATCGAGAATTTGACCGCGACGACGCTTCGTAACATCGTCGGCGAGCTTGAACTCGACGAGACTTTGACCTCGCGCGACACAGTCAACTCGAAAATGCGCATTATTCTCGACGAAGCGACCGATCCTTGGGGCATCAAGATCAACCGCGTCGAGCTGAAAAACATCCTCCCGCCGAAAGATATTCAGGAAGCGATGGAAAAGCAAATGCGCGCCGAACGTGAAAGAAGAGAGGCGATCCTTCGCGCCGAAGGCGAAAAGAAGAGTAACATCCTCGTTGCGGAAGGTGAGAAGCAAGCGAAGATTCTTCGCGCCGAAGCGGATAAAGAATCCCGCATTTTAGCGGCGGAAGCGGAGAAGGCGGCTTTGATTGCCGAAGCGGAAGGTAAAGCGACTGCCGTAGACCTCATCAATAAAGCAAATCCGAATAAAGCGTTTTTGACGATCGAAGGTTACGACGCTCTGAAATCGCTGGCGCAAGGTCCCGCGACCAAGATCATCATTCCTTCCGAATTGCAAAACATCACGGGAACGCTTGCCGGGATCACCGAAGCAATCAAATCCGACAAGAAATAATTTCGAAGGGTTCGTTTGAATTGAAAAACACGCATAAATCGAATTTATGCGTGTTTTTCTTTTTATTGTTATAATATTTCGCTTATTTTAAGACAGTTTTTCCTTCAAATAAGAGAGGATCCTCGTTTCGAGTCTGGAAACCTGCACCTGCGAAACGCCGAGAATGGCGGCGACTTCGCTTTGCGTCTTATCTCGATAATAGCGCAATAAGATGATCTTTTTATCCCTTTCGTCCAAGCTCTCGATCAAATCTTTCAGCATGATCCTGTCGATGACGTCGTCCGTCTTGTCGACGGTTTTGATATTATCGATCAAATAAGAGCCGCTGTCATCATCGTATTTTTCGTATAAGGAGAGGGGCATTCGCGTGCTGTCGAGGGTATAAACGACCTCGAAAGGATCGACTTTGAATCGCTCGGACAGTTCGTCCACGTTCGGTTCTCTTCCTTTTTCCTGCCGAAATTCTTCGATATATTTCGTCATAAGGATCGCGAGCGCTTTCGTCGACCTCGAAACTTTGATCGGACCGTCGTCTCGAATTTGGCGCTTGATCTCCCCGCCGATCATCGGAACGGCATAGGTCGAGAAACGAACGCCGAAGTCCTTATTGAAGTTCATGATCGCCTTATAAAGCCCGAGCGAGCCGAGTTGGATGAGATCGTCGTATTCGATGACGGTGTTCCGATATCGTTTGATAATGCTTTTGATCAGCGGCATATTTTCTTCGAGCAGGGTGGATTTCGCGGCTTCGTCGCCTTTTTGCGCCAGCTCGATCAGTCGCATCGTTTCTTCGTGACTAAGCATTTTTCCCGATTTTTTTGCGCATTTTTACGATCGTTCCGCGCCCGACTTGCGTTTTTACTTCGAGTTCGTCCATAAAGGCTTCCATAATCGTAAAACCCATACCGCTGTGCTCTTCGTGAGATTTCGTGCTGAAAAAGGGCTTCCTCGCTTCTTCCGCATCGCGGATCCCCGTGCCTTCGTCCGAAACGTCGATTGCGACGACGTTATCGTCATACGTCGTAACTTCGATCGTAATCTCGCCTTCGCCGTCCGGGTAGGCGTGAACGATCGCGTTCGTTACCGCTTCGGAAACGGCTGTTTTTACGTCGTTTATTTCTTCGAGAGTAGGCGAAAGATTCGCGCAAAACGCCGCCACGCTTGCGCGCGCAAAACTTTCGTTGCCCGATTTCGCCGGCAAAATGATCGTTACGTTATTCGTTACCTTCATAGTTACACCACCTTAATTATTTGATAGAGTCCGCTGACCCGAAACACTTTGTCCGTTTGCGCTTTTACGTTTCGGACGCAAAGCTCCGCGCCCGCCGCCTTTAATCGCTTATACCTTCCGAGAAGAACGCCGATCCCCGTGCTGTCCATAAAATCGACCTTTTCCATATCCAAAACGAGGGTATGAAAATCGTACTGACGAATATTTTTGTCGAGATAATCCCTCGTTTCGCGCGCACTTCGTTCGTCGAGATCGCCCGAAAGGCGGACCGTCATAACTCCGTTTAACAAATTCGTTTGAAATTCCATAGTTTCCTCCGCGTTTATCATACGAAACGAATCGGATCGTGGAACGTAAATATAAATACTATTTGCGGATATTTCGAAAGATTTTGTCGAAAACGAATTCTGTCTTCTTCAACTGTATACTTTTCGAGGAGCGGGCAATACTTCGCTTATGAATAACGTGCTCGATGCGGAAGAAAACCTCGATTTCAATCATCCAGCGGCGAAAATCGCGGAAGAAAACGAGCGTTACCATAAAGAAAGCGGGGAGAAAGACAGAAATGCTAAGCAGAACGGAATATCTTGAACTGGATAAAAAGATCGCTCCGAAAAGCAAAGAGCGGCGAACGCTTTTTCTCGCGTTCCTCGTGGGCGGGTTGATCTGCTCGGTCGGGCAAGCGGTCGCGGATCTATTCAAACTGTGCGTTCCTTCCGCGAGCGAAAAACTCGTCTCGCAGTTTGCTTCGACGATTATGATTTTTATCGGCGCGTTTTTGACCGGTCTCGGCGTCTACGACAACATCGGAAAGCACGCGGGAGCGGGGTCGATCATCCCGATCACGGGATTCGCGAATTCCGTCGTTTCGCCCGCCATGGAATTTCGATCGGAAGGAATGGTCTTCGGCGTGATGTGTAAAATGTTCGTGATTGCGGGTCCGATTATCGTAAGCGGGATCACGTCGTCCGTCGCGGTCGGTCTGATCTATTGGTTGATCGAGGTGTTGAAATGAATTTCGGCGAACAAACGATCAAATTTCAAAACAAACCCCGCGTCGTTTCTTCTTACAGCATCGTCGGTCCGAAAGAAGCGCAGGGGCCTCTCGATCCGTATTTCAATAAACGAATCCGAAAAGACGATTTCGGGCAGGAAACCTTTGAAAAAGCCGAATGCAAGTTGCATATGAGCGCAATCTCGGGCGCGATCATCGAAGCGGGGCTGACGCCGAAAGAAATCGACGTCAATATCGGCGGAGACCTTTTGAATCAAATCATTACGTCTTCGTTTTCCGCGCGCGAGCTCGATATTTCGTTTATCGGAATGTACAGCGCGTGCTCGACCTTCGGACAGGCTTTGATCGTCGGCGCGAGTTTGATCGACGGAGGATATATTCGTTACGCAGCTTGCTCGACGAGCAGTCACTTTTCGACCGCGGAACGACAATACCGTTACCCGTTGGAGCTCGGAACGCAGATGACGCCGACAACGCAATGGACGGTCACGGGAAGCGGCTGCACGCTTCTCGGGAGAACGGGCGGGAAAGTTTTCGCGGAAAGCGCGACGATCGGAAAAGTCGTGGATTTCGGGATATCCGACGCGAACAATATGGGCGCGGCGATGGCGCCCGCCGCGGCGCAAACCGTCGCAAGACATTTGAAAGACACGGGGCGCGACGCCGAATATTACGATCATATCGTGACGGGCGATCTCGGGATCTACGGGAGTAAACTATTTCTCAAACTTTTGGAAAGCGAAGGGATTCAAGCGTCCGCGGTTCATAAAGATTGCGGCGCGATGATCTTCGATAAAAGACAGCGCTGTCCGCAAGGCGGTAGCGGAGCGGGGTGCAGCAGCGTCGTCTTTAATTCCTATTTTATGCATCATTTGCGCGTCGGCGCGATCAAAAGGCTCTTGCTCGTTCCGACGGGCGCGCTTTTATCCAAAGTCTCATCGTTACAGGGAGAAACGATCCCGGGAATCGCGAACGCCGTTTCGTTCGAAAGGGAGGAAGCCGAATGATTCTGACCTATTTACGGGTTTTTGCGGTCGGCGGACTCGTCTGCCTGATCGGGCAAATTTTGATCAATTTGACGAAAATGACCTCTTCCAAGATCCTCGTGACCTTTCTTTTAATCGGCGTGGTTTTGGAAGCGGTCGGGCTGTTCGACGCAGTCAAAAACTTTTCGGCGGCGGGAATTACCGTCCCGATCGTCGGATTCGGTTCCACGCTCGCGAAAGGAGCGATCGAAGGAGTCGAAAAATTCGGATTGATAGGGGCTTTGACGGGTGGAATGCAAGCCGCGGCGGCGGGATTATCCGCGGCGATCTTATTCGGATTTTTGATCAGCTTGGTCTTCAAGGCGCGAACCAAGGTTTGATTCCGAAAGCAATTTCACCTCGGGTTCGATCGAATAGACGCGCGCCTCGAAAGGACGAAGACCGACCGTCTCGTGCAATAAGCGGCTGACGATCGAATAATTTCCGAAAACGAAACGTCCTTTCCGATCGGTAAGCGCGCGCGGGATCGCGAAATTGACGTTCTCGGGCGAAAGCGACGCGATCACGAGCAACGTTTTTTCTTGAAAACTCCGCGTAAAGCAAACGATCAAAGGATGCGCGGAAGGATAAAAGACGAAATCACCGAACGAAAAAACGTCCGATTTTTTTCGAAAATCCAAAACCTTTTTATAGAAATTCAATACGCTTTCGGGATCCTCTTCCTGCATTCTTCGATTGATCTTGACGTAGTTATCGCGAACGGGAGCGAAAGGGAAAAGCGCGGAAGTAAACCCGGCGTGTTTTTTATGATCCCATTGATAAGGATCGGAAGCGAGGGGAATATATTTTTTCTCGGAAGGTTGACGGTTTTCTTCGATCGGAGTTACGGAATTGCGAAAAACGACGTCGCTCATCGCGATTTCCTGCCCTTGATAGAGAGAAACGCCGCCGACCGACGCGCCGAGAAGCAGGGCGACGGATTTCGCGGCGTAAAAGTAGGCTTGATCGTCTTTGCATTGCTTCCAAGAGGAGAGCATTCTCCCGTGGGTCGCGTCCTCTACGGAAAGAAGCGTCTTTCGCGCGACGGGGGAAGATTGGATCGAAGCGTAGGTTTTGATCCATTTGCGAACGTTTAGTTCTTTCAAAGAAGGAAGACGCGTGTTTTCGTCCAAATTCGAAAAGGTCAAAGCGTCGATCGTCGGAAGATTTCCGTCGGTCAGATACAGAGAAACGACTTCGTCTTGCGGAAGGTTTCTTAAAAGCAGGTGAAAATCTTCTCCGAAACGACTGCGGATCTCGGAAAGAAGGGCGAATCGGTCTTTACCGACAGCGAAGAGATCGGGAGAAGGTTTATAAAGCAATTTGCCCGATTTTACCGCATTTTTTTCAATCGTAAAGGGGAGTGATTCAATAACGAATCCCGCGACGCCGAGCTCCTTCCAAAAAGAAACGATCGAAAGCATCTCGTTTCTGAGTTCGGGATTTTCGAGATCGAGATCAAGAGAAGAGGCGCCGTAGGTATTTTTATAAAAAACGCCCGAATCTTTTTCTTCCCACGCTTCCTCTCCGAGCCGATTCTTGCTTCGGAACGGAGCGACGGAGCCGTCTTTTCCTTTTCCCGGAGCCGAAACGTAATACGAAGCATATTTGGGATTTTTTCTTTTTTCAAACCAAGAATGCTCGGCGGACGTGCAAAACAAGGGGATCGATAAATAGACGGCGATCCCGTTTTCGCGCGCCTCGTTAAGGAGCTCGGAAAAATCGGAAAGCTCGCCGATTTGCGGATTTATCCGACAAAAATCGGTTACTTCATAAAAAGAATTTACGTTCGAAGTCTCGAAAACGGACGTTAAAACGATCGCGTTGATCCCGAGCGAGACGAGTTCGGGAAGCTTTTCTTTGACGCCGAGAAGATCGCCGACGCCGTCGGCATCGGAATCGAAAAAAGTCGGAACGCGAATTTCATAAGACAGAAAACGAACAGGATCGAATTTCATTATTTTTATTATATATGATTTACGTTTTTTTTGCAACACGTTGCGCTCCGAAAAAATCAAGCGTCAAATAAAAAATAAAAGATTGATTCAGACTGCTTTATATAGTATAATATTTTACGGAGATATCTTATGTATCAATCTTTGTATCGCAAATACAGACCGGATACTTTCGAAAAGGTCATAGGTCAAGAGCATATCACGACGACGCTCGTCAATCAGATCCGAACGGGGAATATCGCTCACGCCTATCTTTTGACCGGAACGCGCGGAACGGGTAAAACTTCCGTCGCCAGAATTTTTGCGCGCGCCGTAAACTGTCTTTCGCCCGTCAACGGGTCGCCTTGCGGAGAATGCGAAGTTTGCAAAAAACTTCTTTCCGGGACGAGTTTGGACGTCGTCGAGATCGACGCCGCTTCCAATAACTCGGTCGAAGACGCCCGCTCGATCCGCGACAGCGTCCGCTACGCTCCGATTGATTGCAAATACAAAGTCTATATCATCGACGAAGTCCATCAGCTTTCCCAAGCGGCGTTCAACGCGCTTTTGAAGACTTTGGAAGAGCCCCCGGCGCACGCGATCTTCATTCTCGCGACGACGGAAGTACAAAAGATCCCCGCCACGATTTTAAGCCGTTGTCTCAGGCTGGATTTCCATTTGGTTTCACAAGAGCTTTTGGAAAAGCACGTCGCCGAGATCTTCGATAAAGAGGGCATTTCTTACACGAAAGAAGGCGTCTCCGCGATCGCCGCGGCAGGCGCGGGCAGCGTCCGCGACACGCTCTCCGTCGCAGACATGTGCGCTTCCTATTCGGACGTCGTCAATTACGATTGCGTCCTCGGCGTTCTCGGCGCGAACGATCCTTCTCTGATCGCCGCGATCGCGCTTTGCGCGCTCTCGGGAGATATTAAGAACGCGATCACGCGCGTCGAATCCGCGTCTTCCCTCGGAAAGAGCATGCAGGTTCTGACCAAAGATCTGACGAAATATTTCCGCGATTTGATCATTATCAAAAACGACGATAAAGCAAACGAGGTTTTGCGTTTACCCGACCACCTTTTCACCGTCGCAAGAGAAATCGCCGTCGCGTACGACGGAAGCGTCCTTATGCGCGCATTGGATATTTTTTCCAACGTCGAAGCAAAAGAGCGTTACAGCGCGCAACCGAAGATCCTTCTCGAAAGCGCGATCATCAAAACCGCGACGCTTTCCGGGGAAGATTTCTCCGATCTTTTGGCGCGCGTCGCGACGCTTGAAAATAAAGTCAAAGAATTCGAGGGTTCGCCCGCGGCTCGCCCCGATTATACGGCGATCCTTTCTTCTTTGTCCGCCGTTCAAAAACAAACCGTAGTCGAAAAACCCGCGGAAAAAGCGCCGGTTGAAGAAAAACCGGAGCAAAAGCAAGATGCCGCGGAAGTAATCAAGGGAGAAAAGAAAGAGATCCCCGTTTTCCCGACGCTCAAAGAGACCGCTTCGGTCGAATTGCCGTTTGAGACGGAAAGCGCGAGCTCGCCCATCCTTTCCGAAGCGAAAGCGCCCGAGGATCTGCCGTTTGACGTTCCCGCGGAAGATCCGCAAGAACCCGTTTTGACAAATGCCGACGTCAAGAACCTCCTTCCGAAGGAAGTCAAAGACGAGATCAAAAAGCTCAGAGGTCGACTGATCAACCGCTTACGCGAGCGCAAACAGCTGATGCTGTATCTCGCCGTCTGCGAAGAGGGCACGCTCATTAAAGTCGAAAACGGAAAGATCGTTATGGCGTTCCAAAAGGAAAGCGATTACAACTATTGCAACAATCCGCAGGTCAAAAAGTATTTGCAAGCGCTTTTTGCGGAAGAATTGAATTTTGATTGCGATTTGTCGCTCTTGATGTATGACGATCATTCGCCGAATTCGATTTCGAACGCGGATATTCTGAAATTATTTGCCGGAGCAGACTCCGTCAATTTCAAAAACGTTCACAGGAGGTAACAGTATGGCTAAATTCAACGGTTTCGGCGGAGGCGGCGCCAATATGGCGCAACTGATGCGTCAAGCGCAAAAAATGCAGCAAGATATGCTCGCCGCGCAGGAAAACCTGAAAAACACCGAATTTACGGCGCAAGCCGGAGGCGGCATGGTCGAAGTCGTCCTTACGGGCGATAAAAAGATCGTTTCGCTTACGATCAAACCCGAAGCGGTGGATCCGGACGACGTCGAAATGCTCGAAGATATGATCGTCGCGGCGTTCCAAGAAGGCTTTAACCTGATCGACAAAGAGACGGAAGCCACGATGGGTCCGTATGCGGGAATGCTCGGAGGCTTGAACTGAGATGGAGTACATCGAGCCGATCTCGCGGCTCATCGCAGAATTTTCGAAATTGCCCGGCGTAGGAAAGAAAACGGCGGCGCGTTATGCGTTTTCCGTGATCAATATGCCGCCCGAGGAAGCCGAAAATTTTTGCGATGCGATCATCCGCGTCAAAGAGAACGTTCGGCTTTGCAAGATCTGCGGGAATTACACCGATCGAGAGGTCTGCGAAATCTGTTCGACGCGTGACAAAAGCATTATTTGCGTCGTAAAAGAACCGCGCGACGTCATCGCGCTCGAAAAAACCAAGTGTTTTAACGGCGTTTATCACGTTTTACACGGGTTATTGAGCCCGATCGACGGCGTCGGCGTAGGAGATATCCGCGTAAAAGAATTGCTCGAAAGGATCAACGAGGGGGGAGTAAAAGAGGTCATCGTCGCGACGTCGACCGATCAATCGGGCGAAGCGACCGCGTTATACCTTGCGATGCTCTTAAAACCTCTCGGCGTTAAGACGACGAGGATCGCGCGCGGTCTGCCGACGGGGAGTAACCTCGAATATACCGACGAAGCGACGCTTTCTCGCGCGATGTCCGACCGAAAAGAATTATAAAAAATATGCAAAACGCAAAAAAAAGCGAGGCGCAAGCCTCGCATTTTTTTTACTTCAAATGATACTTTCTCGTGTGATACAGAACCGCGTAAAGGATCGAATAAATCGGAAGATTAATCAAGAGCAGGGCGGGATACAAAAGCGGTTTGACCATCGTCGAAGGCTTGCCGATATCCGCTTTGAAGACGAAGAACGCCAAAAGCATACAAATCACGAAAACGTTTAAAGCAAGCATCAGCGTCCCGGATAGCGAGATCTTTAAGTCGAAATCCGCGCGGACGCGTTTATCCGGCTTTAAGAGGTAAAGGACGACGCCGACGATCGGGAAGACAAGCAGCACGCAAGCCGCGACCAAATAGAAGGCGTAACCGAGACACGCGAAACGATCGAGCGCGAAATAGGAGATCAAAACTTCGAGCACCATAAACGCGTACAAAAGAACCAAGCAATCGCGAACGAGTCTGGACGAAAAAACGAAATTCATCGAGTAATACGAAGACGAAGTCGCCTTGGAATAGGGGCGAAGCTTGTATCCGTTCGCTTGCGCGTACTCTTTCAACTCACCGTAATTGAACGCGTTATGAGACGCAGATTTATCGGAATCTTCCGCATTTTCCTGCGGACGTTCCGCCAAAGAACCGGACAGAGCGAAAATGTCGTTTAATTGCGAACGGTAGTCGTCGCCGTAACCGACGCGATCCGCCAAAAAATCTTGCAGGATCGGTTCGGGTTCTTCTTCGGGCGCTTGCTCAGCGGCGATCGAATCGAGATCCAACTGCTCGCCGTAGATCTTTGAGCCGAAGATATCGAGTGGCTTTTTTTCTTCCGTTTCTTCGACCGCATCCGAAGCGTCTTGCGCTTCCGAATCGGCGGGGGCATCTCCATAATCTGAGGAAGATTCCTCGGGAGAGGGGGCTTCGGGCTCGGGATCGCTCGCCTCGGGAAGAACTTGCTCGGAAGATATTTCTTCCGAATTTTCCGCATTTTCTTCGGAAAGATTCGAGAGACCGCCTCCGCGTTTCGTCCGCGGGCGAAGTTCGCTTGGATCAAACGGCTTCGGAGCGTTCGACAAATCGAATTCTTTATCGGAAAGCAAACGATTGAGCAGGGTGCGGGAAAATTCCCATTGCTCAATATCTTTATCGAGAAAATCTCTGCCTTTATCCGTCAGGGAATAATACTTTCTTTGCGCGCCGTTGGAAGTTTCGCCGTCATAAGAGGTTATATAACCTTGTTTTTCAAGTCTTTTCAGGCAACTGTAAAGGGTGGGCTGTTTGATTTCGTAAACGCCCTCGGTCGCATTCGATATAGCTTTATGGACGTCGTACCCGTAACTGTCTCCTTGGGAAAGGAAACGCATTATGAAGGAATCGACGTGATCTCGGATCAAATCCGTGTTAACGTTATTATCCAAAATAAGCACCTCTTGTTAATATTTTACTTTTATTTAGAATACTTGTCAAGGGCATTTCTTTACGAGCATCACGTCGTAAAAAGAGCGTATTTGTTATAAATCGGCGATAATCGTCGTTTGATAAAAGGGATCAAGCGATTATTTTGACGTCTCTTTGCCGTTTCGGGCGACCGGAGATTATCGGATAAGAATCGAAACTACACGATTAATACTATCGGGAGACAGTTATGACGAAGATCCGGAATCATTTTTCGACGAACGGATGACAAATATTTGCCAAAGAAGTACAAAACGCAGCGATAGAGGAGTGTTTTCGATCGGTCGGAATTTGTCGAAGAGCGTTTTGAACTATTCGCAAAACACAAGTTTTGCGAATAGTTAGTGCAAGATTTCTGTCGAATAGTATTAAAAATCGTCTTTAATTAAAATAATTCGTAAAAATCAAGCAATTTATCATACGATATCGAATTCATAGCTTTTAAGAATCCGCACGCCTCAAACGATTTTTACGGACGGTTTTTCGTTTTATCTTTACAGAGGTTTTGCGAAATGTTACAATATAAATATGGAATCCTTTTACGACGAACGAAATAAAGACGTAACGCTGCGCATCCGGGAACTCCGCAAGGAATTGCCGCCTTTTTGCGAGGAGTTTTTTATCGGGATCGAAAATCGAACCACACCCCTGACGCGACTCGGTTACGCATACGATCTTCGGATCTTTTTCGACTTCGTTTTATCGAATTTAAGGGAATTTCGCGCCTATAATCTCGATACGTTCGGATTGTCCGAGCTGGACAAAGTCACCGAAACGCATATCGAATCCTTTCTCGATTATTTGAGCTATTACAGATTTAACGGCAAAGAATATAAGAACGACGAACGCGCGAAGGCGCGCAAATTATCGACGATTCGGGCGTTTTTTAAGTATTTTTTCAATAAAAACAAGCTTTCCCGCAACGTAGCGAGCAAGGTTCCGACCCCGAAGATCCACGATAAAGAGATCATTCGACTGGACGTGGACGAGGTCGCAAATCTTTTGGATGAAGTCGAATTCGGAAATAAGCTGTCCAAACGCCAACAAGGCTACCACAAAAAAACGAAACTTCGCGATCTCGCCTTGATCACGCTGCTTTTGGGGACGGGAATCCGTGTTTCGGAGTGCGTCGGGCTCAACGTCGAAGATCTCGATTTCAAAAACAATTCGTTTACCGTAACGAGAAAAGGCGGAAATCGAAAAATCCTGTATTTTCCGCAAGAAGTATCCTCTGCGCTTCGCGAATTTCTGCAAGAAGACCGATTGCTCGCCGAAACGGACGATCCCGCCCTGTTCCTTTCTTTGCAAAACAAACGCCTGACCGTTCGCGCCGCCGAGATCATCGTTAAAAAGTACAGCAAATTGATCACTCCTTTGAAAAAGATCACGCCGCACAAGCTTCGCAGTACCTACGGAACCAATCTATATCGCGAAACGCAGGATATTTTCGTCGTTGCGGAAGTCCTCGGTCACAGAGACGTCAACACGACCAAGCGCCATTATGCGGCGATGAGCGAAGACATTTTGCGTTCCGCGGCGAAAGTCACGGTTCTCAGAGAAAACGATCCCAAAGATCCGTCCGATTTATAATTCATTTATAAACATTTGTTCATTTTATTATAAACATATGTTTACATTTCTATATAGATATGATATAATGTCGGTATGAACGATTCCACGATGCAAAAAACGCAGGATTTATACGACTATATCAAAGTCTTTCAGCTTGAAAACGGCTATCCGCCGACGGTGCGCGAGATCCAAAAAAGATTTGCGATCAAATCGACGGCGTCCGTTTTTTATTATTTAAAGCAGCTGGAAAGTCAAAATCTGATTCGCCGATCGAAGCTGAAAAACCGTTCGATCGAGATCGTCGGCGAACCCAAACGATGCGAAGTTCCCGTCCTCGGAGAAATCGCCGCGGGCGCGCCGCTCCTTGCCGTAGAGAACGTGGATTCTTATTTTCCGATGCCGGACGGATTTTTCGGAAAAGGTTCGGAGCTTTTTATGCTTCGTATTTGCGGTTCGAGCATGATAGAAATCGGGATCAACGACGGAGATTTCGTCGTCATTCGCCGTCAGGAAACGGCGGAAAACGGAGAAATCGCCGCGGTTTTGATTGAAAACGAAGCGACGTTAAAACGCTTTTATAAAGAAAAAGACCATTACAGATTACACCCCGAAAATTCGGAAATGTCCGATATTATTACGGATAAAGCGACGATCCTCGGCATCCTCGTGGGTCTCGTTCGCCGTTATTGATTCGAAAATTCTTCAATACATTTCAAGATCGCAAGTTTGATATGTTCGAACGTCAAACCGCCTTGAACGTAAGCGATATAAGGAGGTTTGATCGGCGCGTCCGCCGTCAATTCGAGCGAAGCGCCGCCGACGAACGTTCCCGCAGCCATGATGACGGGGTCGTCGTATCCGGGCATATCCCAAGGTTCGGGAACGACGTACGCGTCGATCGGCGAAACCGCTTGAATGATCCCGCAAAACTTGATCAGCTTTTCTTTATCTTCAAAAACGATCGAACGAATGATATCGCCGCATTTTTTTCCGGGCGCGGGGATCGTTCGATATCCGAGCTTATCAAAGACGCTTCCGAAAAGGACGCTCCCCTTTAACGCGCCGGCGACGACGTGCGGCGCATTAAAGATCCCTTGAAAGAAATTTTGATATCCGAGGGCGTAAGAGCCGATTTCCGTTCCGAGCGACGGCGCGGTCAAGCCGTAGCCGACTTGCTCGATCAGATCGCGTCTGCCCGCGGCGTACCCTCCGGAGGGAGCGAGACCTCCGCCGATATTTTTCGTAAAAGAACCGACCATAATATCCGCGCCGACTTGGGTCGGTTCAGTCGTTTCCACGAATTCTCCGTAACAATTATCCACAAAAACGATAGATTTCGAATGAGATTTAATAAATCCGATCGCTTTTTCAAGCGCGCGGATCGTAAATGCGTCGCGATCGCTGTAACCTCTGGACCGCGTTATAAAGACGAGTTTCGGAGCGCGTTCGAGGGCTTTCTCGATCGCGGGATAATCAAAATCGCCGTTTTCCGTCAAATCGACTTGCTCGTACTTTACGCCGAAATCGACAAGAGAACCGATCCCGGGTTTGGTTATAACGCTCATCAAAGTATCGTACGGCGCGCCGGTAACGGATAAAAGCGTATCTCCCGGGCGCAAAAGCGCGTACAAGGAGACTTTCAGCGCATGCGTTCCGCTCGCAAAATACGGAGAAGCGATCGCGTCCTCCGCGCCGAGGGACAAAGCGAAGACCTTGGACAAAGCTTCTCTGCCGATATCCCCGTAGCCGTAACCGGTCGTCCCTTTCAAATGGCGTTCCGCGATCCTGCATTCGGAAAAAGCTCTCAAAACTTTTTCCGTGTTATAAAGCGCGGTTTTATCGATTTCTTCGAATAATTCGGAATTTTCCGCCTCGCATTGCGCGAGGAGTTTTTCAGCGTTCGATCTGTCAGTCATTGTCTTCTCCCTTAAAATCTCGGACGATAAAATCGGCGATCTCGCTCGACGTTTTGCCTTCCGCTTGGACTTCGATCGCGGTTTTATACTGTTTGAACCAAGTGTCTTGCCGTTTCGCGTAGTTTCGCGTGCGCCGTTTGATCAATTCAAAGATCTCTTCATCCGAAAGACCTTCTTTTTTCAGCGCCCATTCTTTATAAGCGATCGCCTGCATGCTTCTGTCCGAGAAGGAAACTCCGGCGGCAAGCAGATCTTCGACCTCTTTTTTCAATCCGGAACGCATCATCTCGTCCACGCGTTCGTTGATCCTTTTATATAAAATCTCGCGGGGACGCTTGATCAAATAGAGTTTATAGTCGAATAAAGGTTTTTCGAAATCGTTTTCCTTCGTCCCCCCCGTCAACGCCTTTTCGATCGCGCGAAGCACGCGTTTTTCATCGTTAACGTGCAATTTATTCGCGGCGTAGGGATCGAGCGAACGAAGCTTTTCGAACATTTTTTCCTTTCCGATCTTTTCGAGTTCGTCTTTTAACGACGCGCGAAGCGTCTCGTCGTACTCGCCCGAATAACTCATATCGTAGATCAAAGAATGGATATAAAGCCCCGTGCCGCCGCAAACGATCGGAGTTTTTCCGCGAGATAAAACGTCTCGAACGATCGAGACCGCCGCTTTTTTATAATCGCAAACGGAAAACGACTCTTTCGGGGAAACGACGTCGATCATATGATGCGGAACGCCTTTCGCTTCGTTTTCGGTGATTTTGGCGGTACCGACGTTCAGTCCTTTATAGATTTGCATCGAATCAGCGGAAACGACTTCTCCGTCCAAGCGCAGCGCGCATTCGACGGCGACCGCGGATTTTCCGCTGCCCGTCGCCCCTCCGATGATCAACAGTTTTTCCATCAAACGATCCTCTTAAAGAGTTTTTCCAAATCCCTTTTCGTATAAATATAGTACGCGGGACGGCCGTGCGGGCATTGGAGCGGCAAACCTTTTTTGAAATAGGCGTTCATAAGCCCTTCGATCTCGTCGTTCGTCAAATAGGTGTTGCCTTTGATCGAGCTTCGACAAGCGGCGTAAGCAAGCCTTTCGTGTACGAGCGGGAAATGCTTGTTCGGGCGATCCGAAACGATCTCCGCGATGAGCGTTCCGATATCGATTTCCGATAAAATGCTCGGAACGGAGAGCAATTTGAAACAATCCGCGCCGAACGGGATCAATTCGACGCCGATCTTTTTCAATTCTTCTATTTTCCCCGAAACGATTTGATATTCGGAAGGCGTGACGTCGATGGTCGCGGGAATCAATAAGGGTTGGACCGCGATCTTGCCTTTTTCATATTCTTCCAAAAGATGATCGTAGCGAAGACGTTCCACGGCGGCGTGCTGATCCACAATAATGAATTTTTCGGAATATTCGAGCAAAAGGAAGGTTCCGAAGACCTGACCGATCACGCGATAGCCGTCGCTTTCTTCAAGCCGCATTTGACGTTGCGTTTCGGCTCGCTCTTCCTTTAATCTCGTCGCGATCCGATTGACTCCGCCGTCGTCGTTAAAAAGGGAGATCGGACTCGACTCTTCGACCGAAAACGGCGGCGCAAACGACGCGACAGTCTCGGGTTCGCGCTTTACCTCGTTCGATTCGATCGGCTCGATCGTCTCGTTCACCGCGTAAAAAAGATCGGAAACGGGAGATTCCTTTCTCTCGTTCGATCCTTCGATGGTTTCGACTTCGTCGTTCACCGTCTGAAAAAGCATTCTACGGTCGAGAATATCTTTTTCGACCGCGTCTTTGATCGCGTGATAGACGGCGGAAAATACCGCGTTATTATCGCTGAAACGGACTTCCGCTTTGGTTGGGTGAACGTTTACGTCGATCTCATCCGTCGGGATCGAGAGCGACAGGATGGTTACCGGATAATTCCTTTTCATTAAATACTGCGAATAAACGGTCGTGATCGCGGAAGAAATGCTTTGATTTTCCGCGACTCTTCCGTTAATGATCGCGATCTGATACGTTCGGTTCGTCTTGAAATAAGTGCTTTTGCTGACGAATCCGCTGACGGAAATCTTTCCTTTTTGATAAGAAACGGGCAAAAGATTTTGGCAGATCTCATCGCTGAAAAGCGCGCGAACGCTTTCGCCGAGCCCGTTGCCGTGAGAATGATAGACGACGCCTTTTTCGTCCGATAGTTTTACGGAAATATGGGGATTGGCGAGGATGGTCTTTAAGCAAACGGTTTTAATCTCCGCCGCTTCACCGGACGGAGTCTTCAAAAACTTTTTACGCGCGGGCGTGTTGAAAAACAAATTTCGAACGGTAATTTCCGTGCCGTTATTCATCGAGATCGCGCCTTCTTCCGTCTCTTCGCCGCCGCGAAGGGTCAAATACGAACCGAATTCCGCATCCTTCGTCTTACTCTTGATCTCGACCATCGAAACCGAAGAGATGCTTGCGAGCGCTTCGCCGCGGAAACCGAGCGTCGAAATCGAGAAGAGATCGTCCGCCGTCCGAATTTTGCTCGTTGCGTGGGGCAAAAACGCCGTTTTCAGGTCGTCTTTTTCGATCCCGCATCCGTTATCGGAAACGGATATCTCATCCAGCCCGCCGTTTTTTACGAAAACTTCGATCCGATCCGCACCGGCGTCGACCGCATTCTCCAAAAGTTCTTTAACGACGGACGCAGGTCTTTCGACGACTTCTCCCGCCGCGATCTTATTATAAACAGTACTATCGAGTTTTATGATTTTCATTATTTCACCTTACTGATCAGATCCGCCAATATGGAAAAGGCTTGGATCGGAGAGATCGAATTGATGTCGATTGCTTTGAGCTCTTCTCCGATCTGTTCGAGTTTGTCGTTCGTCTTATCTTCAAACAGGCTTGCCTGTCGAACGTCTTTCTTCCCGATATCGCCCTGCACGAGGATCTGATTCGTGTCTCTGTATTTGGACGTTTCTTCGAGAATATCCGTAATTTTACGCGCTCTTTCGACGACGACTTCCGGGACGCCCGCAAGGGACGCGACTTCCGCGCCGAAGCTCTTATTCGCGCCGCCGCGCGCGATTTTATGCAAAAAGACGACTTTTCCGTCGATCTTATTCGCGAGGACCCTGTAATTCTTTACGCCCGCGATCCTGTTTTCGAGATCGGTCAATTCCTGATAATGGGTCGCGAAAAGCGTCCGTGCGGAGATCTTTTTCGCAATGTATTCCATAACCGACCACGCGATCCCGAGTCCGTCGTAGGTCGAAGTTCCCCTTCCGATCTCATCCAAGATCAGCAAAGAATTTTTCGTCGCGTTATTCAAAACGGTCGCGACTTCGACCATTTCGACCATAAACGTGCTTTGCGAATAGGTCAAATCGTCGTTTGCGCCGATACGCGTAAAGACACGATCGGTCAAAGCGATTTCCGCCTTCGTCGCGGGAACGAAACTTCCGATATGCGCGAGGATCGTGATCAAAGCGACTTGGCGCATATAGGTGCTTTTACCCGACATATTCGGTCCGGTCAGGATCATCGTCCGACATTGATCGTCCAAAACCGTGTCGTTCGGGATAAAATTCTTTCTTCCGATAATTTTTTCGACGACGGGATGCCTGCCGTTCTCGATCGAGATATCTTTAACGGATTTATTGATGATCGGTCGGACGAAATCGCTTTCAAACGCGACTTTCGCAAGAGAATAGACGGCGTCCAACGCGCCGATCGCCGACGCGCATTTCAAAAGCGCGGGAACGCTCGCCATAAGTTCTTTCGAAAACTTCTCGAAAAGATCGAGTTCAAGTTGAAGCGCGTATTCTTCCGCGTGTAAGATCTCTTCTTCTTTCGCTTTCAATTCTTCGGTGATATAGCGTTCGCCGTTCGTCAGGGTTTGCTTCCTGTGATAGTGAAACGGGACGAGCGAAGCGTTCGAATTCGAAACCTCGATATAATAGCCGAAAACGCGGTTGAAG
This sequence comes from Clostridia bacterium, assembly GCA_024685775.1. NCBI lineage: Bacteria > Bacillati > Bacillota > Clostridia > Clostridia bacterium. Next base: position 23,166 of record JAIKVL010000032.1, read on the forward strand.
CCGACGTGCAGATTCTTGATCCCCGTCGCTTCTTTTTCTTTGAGCTCGTACGCTTCGAGCCAACCTTTTGCGTTCGCTTTCGCGTCTCGATAGGAATCGAGTTTCGGATCGTATCCTTTCAAAATAAAGCCGCCGTTTTTGTACTCTTTTCCGCAGTGATCGGGATCGAAAGCTTTCAATATCTTATCGCCGATCTCGATTTGATTCGGGATCGCCGACAACACGCGATCCAAAAACTTAACGTGCGTATCTTTCAAATAGGCTTTGATCTTCGGGAAAACTTCGAGCGATTTCGCAAGATTCAACATATCCGACGGAGACGCGTTCCCGTAAGCGGAGCGCCCCGCGAGCCTTTCGATATCGTGCATCTGAGAAAGGAGATCTTCCACTCCGTCTCGGATCTCGGAATTCTTGTAAAAGAATTCGACGGCGTCTTGTCGCTCGGCGATGACTTTTTCGTTCAAAACGGGATAATCAAGCCATTTGCGGAGAGTTCGAAGCCCCATTCCCGTCCGCGTCTTGTCGATGACCCAAAAGAGCGAACCCTGCTTTTTCCGATCGCGATTGGACTCGAAAAGCTCCAACGTCCTTCTCGCGGCGGAATCCAAAAGCATATATTCGCTATCGTTAAAATAGGATAACTTCGTAAATTGCGGAAGTTTTCGCTTTTGCGTTTCGTGAAGATATTCGTTCAAAGCGCCGGCGGCGCAAATCGCCGCGTCCTTTCCTTTGACGCCGAAGCTGTCGAGCGTCAAGACGTTAAACGCCTTCGTCAAACCGTCGATCGCGTTTTGCAGTTTGAACGCCCAATCGTAATAAGCTTGCATTTTGACGTACTTCTGCGTGGCGAGAGACGGAACGATCTCGTTATATTCGCACGTTTCGGGAGACGCGATGATCTCCGAAGGATTGACGGTCGCCAAAAAATCTTCGAACGCTTTAACGAGATCTTCGGTTTCTTTTTCGTAAAGATTGAATTCACCGGTCGTTATATCCGCCCAAGCGAACCCGACCTTGGAACCGTGAACGAATACCGAGGCGAGATAATTGTTTTTCCCGTCCGAGATCATTCCCTCGTCGATCACCGTTCCCGCGGTAATCACGCGAACGACTTCTCTGTCCACGAGCGTCTTTCCGGGCATCGGCTCCGAAAGCTGCTCGCAGATCGCGACTTTGTAGCCTTTATTGACGAGGCGAGCGACGTATCCGTCCACCGCGTGATACGGGACGCCGCACATCGGCGCGCGATGTTCGAGCCCGCAATTTCTGCCGGTAAGCGTCAGATCCAATTCGCGGGAGACGAGCTCCGCGTCGTCGAAAAACATCTCATAAAAATCTCCGAGGCGATACATCAAAATGCAGTCCTTATACTGCTCTTTGGTGTCGAGATACTTTCGCATCATCGGAGAAACTTCGTCTTTTTCCTTTTTTTCTTTCGGTTTTTCAGCCATAGTTACCTCTGCTCTTCCGTAAAACAAACGAGTTTGCCGAAAAGAGACGCGCTTCTGGATTCCAAAATGAGAACGCGCGCGAATTTGCCTACGTCGGCGGGATCGCCGGGGATCGTTACGAGCCTTCCGGAATCCGTCCTGCCGCAAACGGTGCCTTCGTATTTCGGATTAACGTCTTCGATCAAAATCTCGAACTCCTTTCCGATATACTCTTCGGACAATTCTTTCGTGATCTCGTTTTGCAAAGCGACGAGACGCGTGATGCGGGATTTTTTTACGTTTGCGGGGATTTGCTCCATCTCTGCGGCGGGCGTCCCGTTACGCGGAGAGTAAACGAAAGTAAATGCGTTGGAGAAACGAACCTTCTTGACAATCTCGCACGTTTCGAGGAAATCTTCCTCCGTTTCACCCGGAAAACCGATCATAATATCGGACGTTATGCCGACGTCGGGCATCTTTTCTTTGATATAAGAAACGATGTCGAGATAGGTCTCCGCGGTATATTTGCGATTCATTCTTTTGAGAACGGCGTTACTTCCCGATTGGATCGGCAAATGGATGTTATGGCAAATATTGGACGAAGACGCGATCACGTCCACGACTTCTTTATTGAAATCTTTCGGATGACTCGTCATAAATCGGACGCGGAATTTACCCTCGATTTTCCCGATTTCGCGCAAAAGCGCGGCAAAATTCGTCCCGTCACGGAGATCGGATCCGTAAGAATCGACGTTTTGCCCGAGAAGCGTAATCTCTTTATAGCCTTCCGCGAGAACTTGCTTTACGTCCGCAAGGACGTTTTCCATACTGCGACTCCGCTCTCTGCCTCTGACGTACGGAACGATACAATAGGTGCAAAAATTATTGCAACCGTACATAATATTGATCCAAGCGTTCGTCCCGCTCGTCCGATAAACGGGGATATTTTCGTTGATCGCGGGAGAAGGATCGGTATTTACGGAAATCACGCGCTTTTTCGCGCGTTTTTCCTGCAAAAGGACGGGAAGTTCGTCGATATTATGCGTTCCGAGAATGATATCCACAAACGGAAATTTCTTCGAAAGCGCTTCCGCGCCGCCTTTTTGCTGAGTCATACAACCGAGAACGCAGATCAAAAGATCGGGATTTTGCTTTTTCAGCGATTTTAACGCCCCGATATTCCCGTAAGCGCGCTTTTCCGCGGTGTCGCGAATGCAACAGGTGTTGAAAAGGATGACGTCCGCTTCTTCTTCCGAGCGAGCTTCCGTATATCCGATCCCGACGAGCATGCCCGCGAGTTTTTCCGATTCGTGGACGTTCATTTGACATCCGTAAGTGACAATAAAATATTTCATGATTCCTTTCTTTATAAGTAATATAGTTCAGTAATAACAGTATAAATTATTTTATCGTATTTTTCAAGAAAAAACGCAGGGAAAATAATAAAGGAAAACGCAATTTACATACTAACTTCGTGAAAAAGTCGAGAAAAATTACGATCATTTTGCTGTTACTGTCGGCAGGCGCGCTGTTTTTAACGGGAGCGTGCGCTCTTTTAAGCTGGTGTTTCGAAGCGGATCTCGATGAAGCAAAGCTCCCGAGCGCGGTCGGATCCGTCTGCGTTTTGGACGCGAACAGCGACGCGATCCCGAACGACAATTATGCGAAACTGTCCGAAATTTCGGAAAATATTCAAAATGCGTTCATCGCGGTCGAGGACAAACGTTTCTATTCGCATCACGGGATCGACCCGCTTCGGATCGCGGGAGCGATCAAAGAAAACGTCCGAACGCGCCGATTTTCACAAGGCGCGTCCACGATCACCTGCCAACTCGTCAAAAACACACTGCTCGACCACGACAAGACCCTAAAAAGAAAAGTTAAGGAAGCGATCCTCGCTCGAAAACTCGAACGAAAGTACACGAAATCGGAGATCTTGGAAATGTATCTGAACGTCCTATATTTCGGAAAAGGCGTCTACGGAATCAAAAACGCTTCGAGAACGATTTTCGGGAAAGAACCGTCCGAGATCGGAGAATACGAAGCGGCATGTCTTGCGGCAACCGTAAAAAATCCCTCGGCATACTCCCCTTTGATCGACGCAAACAAAAATATCGAGCGCGCAAAAATCGTCCTTTCGCTCATGCGTGAGCAAGGTCTCACGGATCGCGCGAATCCCTCTTCGGAACCCAATATTGTTATAAATTGTAGCGATTTTAATAATAATTATTGCAATAGTTATGCTAATTCAGTATTGTTTGAGGCGCAAAAACTATTGAAAATCGACAAAGCGGATCTGAAAAACAAAGGATACATTATCCATTCATACTTTGATCCGAATGCGCAAAAAGCGATCGATTTCGCCCTTTCTTCAAACATCGAAGCACTCTGCGAAGACGGATTGCCCGCCGAAAAAGAGATCCTGCTCGCGGACAATAAAACGCGCGGAGTCGTCGCGTACGGCTCGACGGCAAAAAGCGCGACCGCGTTTTCCGAACCCCGACAACCGGGCTCCGCGATCAAACCTTTTATCTATGCCGCCGCAATCGCCGAAGGTCAACTTCTACCCGACACGCCGATTTTGGATGAAAAGACCGCGTTCGGTTCTTACGCTCCGAGCAATTATTCCGACGCATATCTCGGATGGACGGACGCAAAAACCGCGCTCGCAAAGTCCTCAAACGTTGCTGCCGTAAAGATTTTACGAGAACTCGGAGTCGAAAACGCATACCGTTTTCTTGAAAAATGCGGTTTTTCATTAAGCGAAAAAGATCTGAATCTCGCGCTCGCACTCGGCGGTACGACGTACGGATCGAAAATCACGGAACTTTGCGAAGCCTATCAAACGCTCGCAAACGAAGGACGAAGAAAAGAATTGCATTTTATCAAGAAAATTACCGATAAAAACGGAAACACGATCTACGCCGATCAATCCCTTCCCGATTCGGTAATGCCCGAATCCGTCGCATACTTGACCACGACGATGCTTCGATCCGCCGTAAAAATCGGAACGGCAAGTCAGTTGAGCTATTTAGACTTTGACGTCGCCGCCAAAACGGGAACGGTCGCGCGCGGACAAGGGAACTCGGACGCCTGGATCGCGGGATACACGACCGCGCACACGTTCTCCATAAGATACGGCGCGCCAAGCGGAAAAACCCTTCAAAACAACGTAACGGGCGGCAATCAAGCCGCAAAAACCGCGCGGAGCGCACTGCGCGAACTCTATAAAGTCGCGCCGAAATCTTTCGAAAAACCTCAGGACGTGCGCTGCGAAACCGTCAGCTCCTATGCGAAAAACGAACTGCATTCGCTTGTCCGCTTTCAAGATTTCCCGATCGGAGAAAGCGAAATCATCGAGGTTTCGTCTCGATTTCCGCTGAAAAAGCCCGATTTTGAAGAATTCTTTTTGGATAATTTCCGAATTTCGACGGAGAATAAAAGTCTCGTCGTCCGATTCGACGCGCGCGCGGAGATCAATTACGCCGTCTTCGTAAACGGGAGATCCTGCGCAGGCAAAGACGGGGTTTACCGTATAAAAAAGTTTCGCCCGGGACTTCTTGCAAAGATCCGAATCCTCTGCAAATCGGGCGAAACCGCGCTTTTCAATAAAGTAAAATGGGTTATAGTTTGATCGTTTCCACCGTCGCGAGTGCGTCTCGAACCAAAGTCTCGACGTCTAATTTCGATTCCGCCGCTTCGATCAAAGCAAGCTTCGGTCTGATAACCGGGAATTTCGGCAAAAACACAGTGCAGCAATCCTCGTAAGGTTCGATGCTTTTATCAAACGTCCCGATTTCCCTCGCCGTTTGGATGATCTCTTCTTTATCCATTCCGATCAGCGGACGGAAAACGGGAAGTAATTCGACCGTTCGATTCGTCACGAGGATGCTTTCCTGCGTTTGCGAAGCAACCTGCGCCAAGCTTTCCCCCGTCGTTATACTTCCGCATCCCTTTTCGACGGCGAGCTTTTCCGCGATTCGCATCATAATGCGGCGCATGATCGTAATCATATATTCTTCGGGGCACTTTTCGTGGATCTGGCGCTGAATTTCGGTAAAAGAAACGACCGAAAGCTCAAAACCGCCCTGATATTCGGATAAAATCTTCGCAAGATCGACGACTTTCTGCTTCGCCATCGGGCTCGTGTAGGGAAAACTGTGGAAATGAACGCCGTACATCTTCATTCCGCGCTTCGCCATTCGAAACGCCGCCACTGGGCTGTCGATTCCTCCGGACAACAGCACGACGCCGCTCCCGGAACTTCCGACCGGCATCCCGCCGAAGCAAGGGATTTTATCCGCAAAAATAAACGCGTGTCCTTCTTCTCGAATATCGACGAAGATCTCTTTATCGGGAGTAAACAAATCGACCGAAAGATTCGGCGCAAAATCAAGCGCGGCGCCGCCGAGCTCGATCGCGACTTGCTGCGAATTCAAAGGAAAAGTCTTGTCCGCGCGATTGACCGTAAAGCGGAAAGTACCCGATTTCGGTAAAAAAGCCATCGCTTCTTTTTTGAGTTCATCCATCGACGCCGCAACTTTGACCGCTTCGCTGAACGAATGCAAACCGAAAACCTTCCTTACTCGGTTTTTCGCTTCCGAAACCGTCTGCTCGTTCAACCCTTCGACAAGATACCTGCCGCGCGTCCGAACAAGCGCGCACGGAATCCCCTTCAAAGCGTGACGAATGTTATCCAAAAGCTGTTTTTCAAAGGAAAACTTGTTCTTTCCCTTCAAATATATTTCACCGAAACGCAACAATAAAACCTTTTCCATACTCATCTTCCTACGTATTTTTTCAAAATTTCGTAATTTTCCTTGATTTTCTCGGCGAGGAACCGAACTTCTTCTTCCGTATTTTCCCTGCCGAAACTGATTCGAATAATCCCATCGGAATATTCCTTTAACCCGAGCGCACGCGGGATCCGATCGTGCGCGCGACGAGCGGAGCAAGCCGACCCGGTCCCGATCAGAATCCCGTACTCTTCGAGCGCGTGCTGCATAACTTCTCCGCGGACGCTCTTAAACGCGAACGTCAAAACGTGGGGCGAACACCCGCCGTCCGAGATCCACTGAATCTCGGGGATCTCTGACAGCTCATTTCGCAAAATATCTCTGAATTTTCGGTATTTTTCACCGTTTTCGAAAAGCTCTTTCATCGCACGATCGGCGGCAAATGCAAACGACATGATCCCGGAAACGTTCTCGGTGGAAGACCTTGCGCCCTGCTCCTGACCACCCCCGAAAATCAAAGGAGAAACGCTTACCCCTTGTTTTACAAAAAGCGCGGCGACTCCTTTCGGCGCGCCGATCTTATGCCCGCTGATCGTATAAAGATCCGCGCCGATCTCGGCAACGCAAACGGGAATTTTTCCGAAAGCCTGAACACCGTCGACGTGGAAAACGATCGAAGGATTTACGTCTTTCGCTTTCGCGATCAGAGATTTAACGTCGTTGATCCCACCGGTTTCGTTATTAACATGCATAACGGAAACGAAAGAAGTGTTGTCGTCGATCAATTTCAAAAATTCCGATTCGATCACCCTACCCACGCCGTCAACGGGAGCGATCCTGACTTCAAAATCAAGATTTTTCAATTGCAAAGCGGTGTTATAGATCGCAGGATGCTCGCTCGCGGAAATCACGACGTTCGACTTTTTACGTTTTTTCGAACAAAATACGGCTTGATTATCCGCTTCCGATCCGGAAGACGTAAAAATCAAGCGACCGTTAAATCCCTGCAAACAAGATAAAATCCCCTTTCTAGCTTCTTCGACCATATTATGGACTTCGACGGATTTAAAGTAATTCGCCGAAGGATTAAAGAAGAAATCTTCGTTATACTTTCGGACAATCTCCGCAACCGAAGCGTCCACCCTCGTCGTCGCGGCGTTATCAAAATACAGAGTCTTCAATTTTTTCTCCCTTGAAAAACGTTAAAGAATAGTCGTCGAACGTCATGATATACGACTCGTTTTCATAACCGACAACAAATGATTTAACATCCAAACTATCCTTATTTAATGCATTTTTCACAATAATTCTGTTCTTAATAAAGGTCTTTTTAATAATACTTTTTGACAAAAAGTCCGAATTTTCCGCATTTTTTATGAACGTAAGGTCATTAAGCGAGAAAACGTCGGATTTCCCGTTTTTCGAGCGAATCGTCAGCGACGAATCGGTAAACGAATACGCAAATTCCAAGGTTCTCTTCCCCATCAAAAACGCAACCGTAAAACAAATCAAATAGATCACGGCGCATATAATCAAATTCAAATAAAGTTCGAACAAGATAAACAAAACGACGAGCGCCGTCGCGATAACGGAAAGTAAAATCGCGACGTAAAGAATCGAGCGTCGCAACGCCGCGAAAGATCCGTCCGTATTGATCACCTTATAGTCGTATCGATTCATTTCTTAACCTTTTGCGCCGCCCCGCTTTTTACCGTCGTCGTAAAGTTCCCGATCTTAACGACGTAATCTCCGTTTCGTTTAACGTCGGTCACAAGAGCGATCTTGCCGATTTTTTTGATGTAGACTTCATCGCCGACGGAAGCCACGCCGCCGACGAGATCCGGAAGAACATCCTCTTCCTCGATCTCTTCGCTGTTTGCGATCTCTTTGATGCGTTTTCTGAGCTTCGCCGCTTCGAAATAGCTTTTCTTTTCGGGCGCATCCAAGAGTTTTTTCAGCTCCGCGAGGATCTCGTTTACTTCTTCGAGCGATTCCTGCACGCGGCGTTTGACTTCCGCTTTCGCCTGCGTCGCGAGTTTTTCTCTTTGGACGAACAAGCGATTCCTTTCCTCTTTCAAAGCCGCCTTTTCTTCGGATAATTCTTGCGTTATTTTTTTTTCGAGGTCTTTTTCGCGCTCCGCCGCTCTTCGCGCCTGCTCCGCGGATTGCAAAACCGAATCGAAGCTGACGCGCTCGGTTCCGAGCTTCGCTCTCGCTTCCGCGATCAAATCTTTATCCAGCCCGAGCCGTTCGGCGATCTGCAGCGCGTTGGACGTCCCGGGGACGCCGATAATCAAATGGAAGGTCGGTTCGTACGTCTCGGGATCGAAGTCCATCGACGCGTTTTCCACTCCTTCGGTCGCGTAAGAATACTCTTTGAGTTTCCCGTAGTGCGTCGTTATGATCGCTTTTGCGCCGCTTTCGCGGATACGTTCCGTAATGCAGACCGCAAGCGAAGCGCCTTCGTCGGGATCCGTCCCCGCGCCGAGCTCATCCAGCAGGACGAGCGATCGGCTGTCGTAAGAATTCATAATATCGACGATATTCTTGATATGAGAAGAGAACGTGCTCAGACTCTGCTCAATGCTTTGCTCGTCGCCGACGTCGCAGAAAACGCGGTCGAAGACGCTGATCTCGGATTCTTCCTCCGCAGGCAAATACAGCCCGCATTGCGCCATGAGCACAAAGAGTCCGACAAGCTTTAAGGAAACGGTTTTTCCGCCCGTATTCGGCCCCGTGATCAGCAAAATCGTAAAATCCTTTCCGAGCGAGACCGAGACCGGGACGACTTTTTCTTTCGGAATAAGCGGATGACGCCCTTTTTTGATATTGATATATCCGCGATCGTTTATGATCGGCGCCGTAGAATGCGTGTTGATCGCGTAAAGCGCGCGCGCAAAGATCACGTCTAACGCGGTTATGATCTCGTAATCGGCGACGAGTTCGTCCGCGATGACCGCGACGCGCGCCGTAAATTCCTGCAAAATCCGATCGATTTCGTTCTTTTCGTCCGCAAGAAGCATTTTCAGCTCGTTATTCATTTCGACGATCGCCATCGGTTCGACGTATAAGGTTTGCCCGGATGCCGAGCGGTCGTGGACAAGCCCCGGGATCTGCCCCTTAAACTCGCGCTTAACGGGAATAACGTAGCGATCGCCGCGAACAGTAACGACGTTATCCTGAATCGCTTTTTGATAATCGGGCGTGGAAATATAGCTGTTTAACTTCGCGCGCAAACGTTCGCCGTTCTTTTTGATCTCCCTGCGAATCGTCGCAAGTTTATCGGACGCGCAGTCGTTCATTTCCGTTTCCGAAAAAATACTTCGATCAATCTCTTCCGCAAGAAAATTCTGCAAAAATATCTTATTCGCCGCATTGGTCAGGATCGGAGCCTTTTTCGAATCGAGTTTCGCAATGGAATTCCGTACGTTTTTCGCAAAACGCAGCAGTCTTGCGATCTTCAAAAGTTCGCCCATCGTCAGCATCGAAAGTTTTTTGGCGCGAGTGATGCATTCCGTAACGTCGTCCACCTCGAAAGACGGGAAGCAATTACAGGAGTTCATCGCATAAAACGCTTCCGCCGTCTCGCTTTGCAGACTTTTCACGGCGGAAAGATCGGAAAGAGGCAAAGAAGACAAAATTTCCGCTTTTCCCTTTTCGCTCCCCGCGCATAGCGCGACTTGGGCGAGAATCTTATCGAGTTCGAGTGCTTTTATGCTTTTATCCACGATTCCTCCGACGCGATGCGTTTCGCCTCGATCTTTTGACCGTCGTCAAGATCGATAAGGCTGACAAACGCCGCGGCTGTTTTTTCTTTTATGCGACGAGCGACAACGTCGCTTCGCATCGTAAAGGAGCACGACCCGCCTTCCGTCCTGCGGATCGAATAACGCTTCGACCCCGTCGAATAAAAGACGTGATTCGTCTTCTTATCGCAGGTCGCGCAATCGTTGCCTTTCGTCACGGAAATCGGGCAATGCGCGAAACTCATCAAGGGGATCTTTCCGAATCCGAACGAAAGATTTCCCGCCCCGCTGAATTCGACCGACGAACAGACATAGTCCGCGTCCTTGAAAAGAAGCGCCGTCCTGTGATTGCAAACGTTCAGACCGAACCCCGCAATATAACGCCTGCCGAATTCGCGCGCGAGCTGCACGCCGTAAAGATTATCGGCGTAGATCCCGAGATCTCCGAACGCACGCAGGATCTTTTCGTAAAAACGGAGATCGACGGATCGCGCGATTTTCGGCAAACGGAGATAACAGGGTTTTTGCGCCGCGACGTTTACGATCGATCCGATCGAATCGACATTTACGATCAACGGATCGAGGACGAAGCCGACCGCAAACGAGAACGCTTTCGCGTCTTCCGCTCTTTCGATCTCCGCAAGGACACCAAAGCGATTCGGCAAAACCGAACGTATCGTTTCCCTTTTCACGAACGAGTAATTCGGAAAGCGCGCGCGGAGGACGGTATCCCGCAACTTTTCCGCGAGCGAGCGCCTCAGCGCGTTCAATTCACTGACTTTCAGATAAACCGCGCCGTCCAATTCGTCTTCATAGCTTTCGAGGACGAAATCGGACGATCCGAATTTCGTTGCCTTTTCGATCAAGGCTTCGTTCGAATCCGAATTGCTCTTTTCGAGGAAGGATTCGCTTTGAACTTCGACGGAGAATCCGCAAGACTCCGCCCGAAGCGTCAGTTTTTGACCGGGTGAGCCTTTCAAGGTCAGCTTCAAAGGAAGCTTATTCTCGATCGTCTCGGCAAAGCGGACGTCCTCGGCGTCGGTCGTCAATCGAACTTCGTCTCCGGGTTTGACTTCGTTGCTGACCGGGATCACGCAGTATTCCCCATCCGTATAAACGGACGTAACGTCGCTCCCGCCGACCTCTTCGCCGTTTCGGAGAATCTTCGCGCCGTCGCCTTTCATAAACGCGCGAGAGGATTTGACGTAAGCGTATTTGTAGCCCGACTTATCAATAATTCGTTCGATTTTTCCGACAAAAACGCCGATATGGCTCGCAACGTCCGAATGGATGACGGCGGCGGATTTCTTCAAGGTGTACCCTTTGAAAAAACCGCGATTGAAGCTCGTCTTCAATCGAACGAGATCTTCTTTCGCCGCTTTCGGCTTGCCATCCAAAAGGTCGCGATAATATTTCGTCGCAAAATAGACGTACGCCGCCCTTTTGAGTCTACCTTCGATCTTCAAAGAATCGACGCCGAGATTTTCCTGAAAGCAAGCGTCTTCCCCGAGCGAAAGATCGAACGGCGATAAAAGAAAGCCATTTTTCAAAAAATTCCCGTCTTCATCCGTCGCGACGTAGCGCAAACGGCAAGGCTGATTGCAAACGCCGCGATTTCCGCTCTGCCCGTAATCGATCGAGCCGAGCAGGCAGCCGCCCGAAAAACAGACGCATAACGCGCCTTGCGCGAATCGCTCAACCTCTCCGACTTCCTTTTTTATGCTCGGAATATCATCTTCGACCGTCTCCCGCGCTAAAATCACCCGATCCGCGCCGAGCGTCTCGGCAAAGCGCGCGTCGAATTCGTTTTGCACGCCGGCTTGCGTGCTGAGATGTAAGGGAACGTCGGAACGTTCGCGGATCGCGGCGAACAAACCGAGATCGGAAACGATCAGTGCGTCCGCGCCGCTTTTTACGGAAATCTCCGCAAGTTCGAGCGCGCGATCAAGCTCAAAATCCGTAACTGCGGTATTTAACGTAACGTGCACCTTTACGCCGAACAAATGCGCGTAAGAGATCCAATCTTTCAGATTTTCCTCGTTAAAGTCCGAGCATTTCAGCCTTGCGTTATGCTCACCGAGCCCGAGATAAACCGCATTCGCGCCGCCCTTAACGGCGGCTTTCAAAGCGGCTATGCTTCCGGCGGGAGCCAAAAGTTCCATTTCAGTCTCTGAGTTTCGCGTCGAACGCGGACGCAACGGCGGAAACGATCGCATCGACCGCAACGTTGACTTCTTCGCCGCCGAGCGTTCCTTCGTCTTTGCGGAACAGCAAATTGAACGCGATGCTCTTTTTCCCGGGCAACACGCCGACGCCGGAATAGACGTCGAAAATCGAAACGTTCTTCAAGTATTCGCCGCCGTTCGCGCGGATCGCTTTGATCATCGCGCCGCCCGTCACCTCTTCGGAAACGACGAAAGCAAGGTCGCGCTCGATCGCGGGATATTTGCTGACCGGGACGAACGGTTTGAACTCGCAAGACGCTTCAATCAGCGCAGCGAGATCGATCTCCGCAATATAAAGCGGCGCGTCAAACTTGTGCGCTTTCGTGATTTTCGGATGAATTTGCCCGATATATCCGAGTTTTTTGCCGTCAAGCAAAACGTCCGCCCTGCGATACGGATGCAGGAAAGGCTCGTTTGAAACTTCAAAATCAAGCGTGACGTTCAGCTTATCCGCAAGCTGTTCGAGGACGTTTTTCAAGGTGTAAAAATCTTCGCCTTCGCCGAACGCGGACAAGACGAGCGTTTCGATCTCGATCGCCGTGTCCGTCATGGGAATGGATCTCGGGAAGTACGTCTTCCCGATCTCGTAAAATCTCGCCGCCTTTACGCCGCGGGAATAATTCGAAACGTTGATTTGAAGCATACTCGGCGCAAGCGTCGTCCGCATAACGGAAACGTCCTCGCTGAGCGGATTCAGAATATCGACGGTCACCCTTCTCTTATCGTCTTCCGCGAGCATAAATTCGTCTTTGAATTTCGGAGAAATGAAAGAGTACGAGAAGGTTTCGCTCATGCCGCCGAGACCGGAAAGAAAGGCTTTAACGGATTGAACGGTCGAGTCCGTCTTGTTTCTTCCGCCGTGCGTGAGTTTTTTCCCGTCGAGAGGCTTGGAAACGATGTTATCGTAGCCGTACATACGAATGACTTCTTCCGCGATGTCGTTCGCTCCGACGATATCTTCGCGATATGCGGGAACTTCGATCGTAAAGACGCCGTCCTTTTCCGAAACGCGGAACTGCAACGAACGCAAAATGCTTTCGATCGTTTCCGCGGGAATATCGATCCCGAGGATCTCGTCGATCTTTTCCTTTTTCACCGTAAGAACGGTGAGAGCGGGAAGCGCTTTCAAAGAATCGATCGTTCCCTTTTCAAAAGTTCCCGCGCCGAGACGGCAGACGAGTTGGATCGTGCGAATCAAAGCAAGATCCTGACTGATATAGTCGATGCCCTTTTCGAAACGCGCGGAAGAATCCGAACGCAAACCGAGCGTTCTCGACGTTTTGCGAACGTTATCTCTCTTAAAACGAGCGAACTCGAAGACGACTTTTTTCGTGTCGGCGTTGATCCCGCTGTTCGCGCCGCCCATAACGCCCGCGACCGCCATCGGTTCCGACTCGTTCGCGATCACGAGATTATTGTTCGAAAGTTTATTTTCCGCTCCGTCAAGCGTAACGATCGTTTCGCCTTCCGCAGCCCTGCGAACGACGATCTTATTCCCTTTAACGAGCGAATAATCGAACGCGTGCATCGGCTGACCGATATCGAACAAAACGTAGTTCGTGATGTCGACGATATTATTGATCGGGCGAAGCCCGACAAGGCGCAAACGGCGCTTGATGATCTCATCCGAAGGCGCGATTTTGACGCCGCTCAGCATTTTCGCAAGATAGCGCGGGCAAAGCTCAGCGTCTTTGACTTCGACCGAAAGATCGCTCGAAATATCACCCTCTTCTTTAATCGCGGGAAGCGCGAACGTGTCTTTCAAAGGAAGATTCAAAACCGCGGCGATCTCTCGCGCGATACCGAGAATACTGTTGCAATCCGGGCGATTCGCCGTGACCGCGACGTCCAAAACGACGTCGTTCGTCCCGAGGAAATCGTTTACGTCCGTTCCGGGCGCAACCCCTTCGGGGAAAATGAAGACGCCGTCGATCCCCGCCGCGGGATAATCCGAACCCGTCAGTTTCAGTTCGCTGCCGCCGCAGAACATACCTTCGCTCGGTATGCCGCGCAGTTCGCCCTTTTTGATCTCCGTCCCATCGGGAAGGCGCGCGCCGTCGATCGCGAGCGCGACGACGTCGCCGACGGCGACGTTCTTCGCGGCGGTAACGATTTGAAGCGTGCGATCGCCCGCGTCGACCTGACAGACGGAGAGTTTATCCGCGTTCGGATGCTTTTCCATCGAAAGGATCTTGACCGCTTTAATATTGACGTAATCATCGGAAGGACGAATGATCTCTTCGATCTCAAAGCCCGCGCCGACGAGTTTCGCGCAGAGTTCTTCTACCGAAACGTTTATATCCACATAATCTTTTAACCAACTCAAAGGTGCTTTCATACTGACTCCTATTTATACTGTTTGAGGAAATTGACGTCGTTTTCGTACATTAAACGGATATCGGGAATGCCGTATTTCAGCATCGCGATCCTGTCGATCCCGAAACCGAACGCGAAACCGCTGTACTTCTTCGAATCGATCCCGCAGTTTTCGAGAACGACGGGATTGACGATCCCCGCGCCGAGGATCTCGATCCAACCAGTCCCCTTGCAAAGGCGGCAACCTTTTCCTCCGCACATCGTGCAGCTGATATCCACCTCGACGCTCGGCTCGGTAAACGGGAAATAGGAAGGACGGAAACGAACCTTCGTGTCGGGCGTAAATGTCGATTTCGCGAAAATTTCGAGCATATTTTTCAAATGAGCGAGAGAAATTCCCTCTTCCACGCAAAGCCCCTCGATCTGATTGAAGATCGGGCTATGCGTCGCGTCGTCGTCCGCGCGATAAACCTTCCCGGGAACGACGATTCGGATCGGCGGCTTTTGAGAAAGCATCGTGCGCGACTGCATCGGAGAAGTATGCGTGCGAAGCAGGACGTTCTCGCTGACGTAAAACGTGTCTTGCATATCGCGCGCGGGGTGATCGGCGGGAATGCCGAGAGTTTGGAAATTATAATAATCGGTCTCGATCTCCGGACCTTCTTTGACCGCGAAACCAAGCCCGATAAAGGTGTTCAGGATCTCGTTTTTTACTTTCGTGATCGGATGGGTCGAACCGCAAGACGCGCCTTTGGAAAGCGTGACGTCGATGCGCTCGGATTTGAGTTTCCTTTCTTCTTCTTTCGCTTTGAAATTCGCCTCGATCTCGGACAAGACCGCTTCGATCTTCATTTTTCCGTCGTTGATCAACTTACCGAAAGAAGATCTTTCCGCAGGCGGAACGTCTTTCAAACCGCGCAAAAGACCGGTATATTCGCCGTTTTTGCCGAGATACTTTACGCGAAGGTCGTTGATATCCGAACTGGACTTCGCGTTATTCGCGCTTTCCGTGCAGCGCGAGATCAATTCTTTGATTTTGTCTATCATATTAAGCTCCCGTAAAAGATTATAGTAAAAGACTACCACTTCAAACATAAAGTGTCAACGAAAGCGCGGAACATATACTATAAAATATGTATATTAAGGTATTAAATCCAAATAATCCACGCCCTTTTCCCCGTTGACGTAGACGCTCGGGATCTCGCCGAGCAAGACGTTCTCCGCGACGAGTATATCGTTCGTTATGCGGAGTTCGTGTTCCGCGATCGGAAGAACGGTGTTAAACGAAACGTCGATCTTGACGTAGACGGCGTGGCGCGTCCGATTGATCCCGACGTTCTCGAAACAAGTCAGAAAGTCACATTTTACCGAAGAAAAGAACGTTATATCAAGCGAGACTTTCGGACCGCTGTTCGACAAAAGCACCGACCCCGTGAACGCACCCGAAGGGATCTCGATCGTCTGCACGCCAAGCGCGTTCAGCGCCCGTTCGCAGCGAAGCGCAAGACTGCGCGTAAATCCGTTGATCAAGGGCGTATTCGCCGCCAAACGCTCGATTCTGTCGCCGCTTTTCTGCACGTCGATAAAGTCCGAATATTCGTAAAGGGCGACGACGTCCGCCGCGCTCGAATTGATGCATTCGACGCCGAGACTCGAAATCAGCGCGTCGCAATAGGTGTAGACGACGGGTTTCACGTTCCGTTGAAAAGAAAAATACGCGAACAAGATCATCGCGAGAAAGAAAGACAAAACGACGATCCACTTTCGTTTCGACGCTTTTTTCATAATTTATATATATGAGGAAAGGAGAAAAAAGTTACGAATTTTTCGAATTCTCTATCGAAGGATCTCCCGTGATCTCGGGGAAATTTTGTTTCATATAATCGGAAAGCAGTCCTTCGAAGATCGGTTCGACGCCGGGAACTTTATAAAAATCCTCGGGCGCGACGACCGGTCCGAAGAAGGATTCCGGGATAATATGCCCGCATACCAGCAAATAGCGAACGAACTGACTGCAATAGAATTTGCGATAACTCGTTTGAAAATTGACGTTTTTACGCGCTTTTATCAAGCCGCGAACGTTATATTTGAACTTTTTGCGCTCCGTAACGAAGTTTTTAACGATATCGGTCATGATCGCGTAACTTTCATCCGAAACGCTCAATTCAAGGATCTTGCAACTCGTGTTTTTGAACCTCTTGAAGGTCCCGCGGAAAGGATGCTCGTGGACGAAACCGCCGAAAAGCACAATATACGGATTGCGGCGACCGAAAGAATACATTTCGGACAAATCTTCTTTCATCGAAATGGAAATATGGTTGTAGGTAGCGCGGGTGAATTTCCGAATCAAATTGGAAACCGACGTACCCGTATTCGTTAAAACCAACAAGACTTTCGCCATAAACGAAATAATATCACATTTCCGCGACTATGTAAAGAAAAAATCTTTTAAATCAGCCTGATAAGTTCGGGAAGTTCCGTTATTTTTCGGATTGTAAAGTCCGGTTTCGCCGCCTCGGGCGGACGCGGGTTTCCCCCGCTGATCCAAATCGTCCGGATCCCGAACGCCACCCCGCCCTTAATATCCGAAGTTAAACTGTCTCCGACGAGAACGCAGGTGCTTTTATCGAAATTCGGGATCTTCGCGGTCGCTTTGACGAAAAACGCGACTTCGGGTTTTACGTTTCCGATCTCTTCGGAAATAAAGACGTCTTTGAAAAACTTATTGAGTCCGGCGGCTTCGATCCGCCCTCTTTGCGTTTGGATATAACCGTTCGTAACGGCGTACAAGTTAAACTTCCTTCGAAGCTGTTTCAAAACGTTGCGCGCGCCCTTGATAAAAACCCCCGTTTGAGACAAATGAGTCATATACGAGTCCGCAAAACGCTCGGGGTCCGCGGAGATGTCGTACAGGGAGAAAAACTCCGCAAAGCGCTCGATCCTGAGTCTTTCGCGCGTGATCTCTTTTCTTTCGAGTTTTTTCCACATTTTATCGTTGATCAAACTGTAAGACGAGAGCATTTCGTCCGTTGCGAAAACGCCGTAATCCTTCAAAGCCGCGGCAAGAGCTTTTTTCTCGCATGCCTTGAAATCCAAGATCGTTTCGTCGATATCGAGAAGAATCGTCTTTACCATAGAATCACCCTATTTTTCCGCATTTTTTCACTTCGGAAAAATGCCACGAAAGACGATTCGCGACCGCACGACGAAATTCGCGAAAAGAAGAGAAACCGCTGAACGACCGAACGCCACCGAACGACATTATTAACCCTTTTATCTCAACAATCGGATTCATTTTGCAGCAGCTCCCTCCACGATCCAAACGAACAAAGATCGCCCGATTTATTTTATTATACCACTAAAACGGCGGATTTGAGCAAAAAACAAAAAATACAATTAATTATACATATAAATAAAAAATCAATAAAAAAAGGCACTCAAATCTGAGTGCCTTTGGTGCGGAAAACGGGACTTGAACCCACACAGTATTGCTACCACAAGAACCTGAATCTTGCGCGTCTGCCAATTCCGCCATTTCCGCATCTTGCGCAGTTATTGTAATAAAAAGAGAACGAAAAGTCAATGATTTCCCGCGATTTTTTTCTTTTTATAATAATTCTTACGCTTTACGACCTTCCGAACGTAGGCTCGCGTTTCCGCATATGGGATATCCTCGGAAGAAATATTTTGCTCGATCCACTTGAAGACGACGGTCTCACCGGCATTATAGGCGGCGTACACAAAAAGCGAATCATTGAATTTCGAATAAAGATAGGATAAATAAAAGCAACCCATTCGGACGTTCTTTTCGGGATCTTTCAAGAGTTCGTCCGAATACTCCAAGCCGAGTTCGGAAGCGATCCACTTCCCCGTGGTCGGCATGATCTGCATCAACCCAAGAGCGCCCGCCTTCGATTCCGCGACAGGATTAAAGCCGCTTTCGACCTCAATGATCGCAAAGATTTCGCACGGTTCAAGACCGTATCGGTCGGCATTCGATTGAATGATCGAAGCGTAACGTTTTGCCCGAAAATCGCAAGAAAAAGTTAAAATTAGAAGTAAAAATGAAGTAATTATTATGAAAAGTGCTCTAAAATAAAATAATATCGGCTTGCAACTTGTTCCTTTAAGCATGAAAAGTCATAGTTATTGCGGATCACGAAATCCGCTTTTCGCTCCATTTTTTCTTCGTCCGATTGAAGCGCGACGAGACGCTCCGCCCTGTCCTTCGAACAACCGTCACGCTCCGTAATTTTCAAAATCCGATCTTTCTTATCCGCTTTCACGAACCAAATCGAATCGAACGTTAAAGGACACATCGACATCAAAGGGATCTCGAAAAAGACAAGTTTCTCCCCCTCGGATTTTTTCATCATCAAAGAATAAATTTTTCCGTGAGCGAGATTCATCAATTTCGCCCTTTCCTTTTCATCGGAAAAAACGATCCGCGACAATTCTTTTTTATCGACGATATGATTATGGACGGCAGTCGGAAAAATATGCGAAAGTTCGGAAATATATTCCGGCGACGCCAAAAGTTCGGCGTTGATCTCATCCGCGATCAAAACCTTTGCGCCGAGCGAGCGCAAAATCGAGCTGACTGCGCTTTTACCGCTTCCGATCCCTCCGCAAATCGCAACGCGCATTATTTTGCCTCCTTCCAAGTTTCCCCGCTCTCCACGTTCACCGTTAAAGGAACTTTCAGCGAGAAGACGTTTTCCATTTCGTCTTTAACGAGCGCGCGCACGCGAGATTCTTCCGCTTTCGGACAATCGATAATGAGTTCGTCGTGGATTTGAAGGATCAATTTCGCGCCGAGCCCTTCGCTTTTCAGGCGATTATAGACCTTGATCATCGCAAGTTTGATAATATCCGCCGCAGTCCCTTGCAAAGGCATATTCAAAGCGGCGCGTTCGGCAAAGGATCGGAGCGCGTAATTCGAGCTGTGGATCTCCGGAAGCGCGCGAACCCTGCCCATCGAAGTCACGACGTAGCCGTGTTCTTTTGCAAAATCAACGGATTTCTTCATATATTCTCGAATTTTCGGATAGGTATCGAGATATTTTTCGATAAAAGAGCGCGCTTCGCGCACCGAACAATTGATATTTTTGGACAGACCGAAATCGCTGATCCCGTAAATGATCCCGAAATTGACCGCCTTCGCGTCGCGGCGCATCTTGGGAGTCACTTCGTTTTCTGGAACGCCGAAAACCTTGGAAGCCGTCGAAGCGTGGATATCGACGCCGCGCAAAAACGCGTCGATCAGTCCTTCGTCTTCGGAAAAATGCGCCATCAAACGAAGTTCGATCTGCGAATAATCGGCGGAAATCAAGACGTTTCCGTCGCTCGGGATAAACGCGCCGCGGATCTCGCGGCCTTCCGCCTCGCGAACGGGTATATTTTGCAGATTCGGTTCGGAAGACGAAAGCCTGCCCGTCGTCGTTAACGCTTGATTGAAAACGGTATGGATATATCCTTTCGGGTCGATCATCGCCTTCATCGCGATCAGGTACGTTGAAATAAGTTTCGAAAGCATCCGATAGCGCAAAACGTAGCTCACGATCGGATTTTCCGTCTCGATCTCCGCGAGAACGTCGGCGCTCGTGCTGCGTTTTTTGCCGCTCGGAAGCCCCAATTCGTCGTAAAGGACCTCGGCAAGCTGCTTCGGAGAATTGATATTGAATTCGTGCCCGACGAGTCCGAAGATCGAATCGGTAACCTTTTTGAGTTCTCCGGAATATTTTGCGGAAAGCTCGTCCAGCGTCGCTTTATTGACGCGAAAACCTTGTTTTTCCATATCGTACAAGACGACGACGAGCGGAAGCTCCACGGTTTCGTAGACTTTCAAGGAATTCGCTTGAACCATCGTCTTACGAAGCGAGATTTGAAGCGAAAGGAGTTCCGCCGCAACCGAGACGCCGTCGTAGCCGTGCGCAAGAAGCAGATCCGCCGCGCCGTCGTAACTTTTTCCGCAGTCCGCGATATACGCCATCAGCATAAGATCGTCCGCCGAAAAAGCCTCTTCGACGGAAAGATCAAGGAGCGAATACGTCTTTTTCAGATCGTAGACGAAAATGCGCCCCGCATAATCTTTTACAAAATCTTTGATCTCTCCGATCGAAAAATCGAACGAAAGCCCCTCGCCGAGGAGATCCTCCGAAAAGCGAACGGAATAATTTTTCTCGGGATCGAACGCAAAGGAAAGCGAATCATCCTGCAAATACAAGCAAAACGATTTCTCGGCTTTTCCGTCGGAGAGAACGCGAGTAAGTTCGTTTTGATCGGATATTTCGAAATTTTCCGTTTCCGTCTTCGTCTCTTCTTCCTTAGGCTCGGAAAACGCGAAACGGTCGGTCAAAGACTTAAAATCATAGCCGACCATTAATTTCTTCGCCTCATACGGCAAAATCGGCGTAAAAGAAAACGCGGAATAATCCCCGTATTCGATCGGAGCGTTCGTCTCGATCGTAGCGAGCCAATGCGAAAACTCGGCGCTTTTACGCCCTTCGAGAAGTTTTTCTTTGAGTTTTCCTTTGATTTCGTCGATATGTTCGTAGACGCCTTCGAGCGTGCCGTATTGAACGACCAGATCTTTCGCGGTTTTTTCACCGACGCCCGGCACGCCCGGGATATTATCCGAATGGTCGCCCATTAAAGATTTCAATTCGACGATCCCTTGCGGCGTAAGCGATTCTTCGGCAAGGACGGCGGGCGTGTAACGAATCACGTCCGTAATGCCTTTTCTCGTGTGCAAAACCGTCGTCTTATCCGAGACCAGCTGCAAAACGTCCTTATCTCCACTGACGATCACGGTCTCCATCGGGCTGTTTTTCGCAAGCGTGCCGATCAAATCGTCCGCTTCGAATCCCGCAAGTTCGACGATTTTAACGCCCATTGCGGAAAGCAGTTCTTTCATCGCGGGGACCTGCGCGCGCAGTTCTTCGGGCATCGGACGGCGTTTCGCCTTATAACCGTCGTACTTCAAATGACGAAAAGTCGGCGCGTGGACGTCGAACGCGGCGGCGATATGGGTCGGTTTTTCGGTTTTTATCAGCTTGGAAAGCATCGAAGTAAACCCGAAAAGCGCGCCCGTATACCGCCCCGTCTTATCTTGGAGCGCGGGAAGCGCGTAAAACGCGCGATTGATCAAACTGTTGCTGTCTAAAAGTAATAATTTCATAAGAATATTATAACTTATTTTTACCATATAAACAATATTTATATTTCGAAAATCTTGTTTTTCAGCCGATACGTTTGACAGAAAACAAGAGGAAACTTTATAATTTGAGTATGAGTGGATGGGAAATAACGAAAAATATATTGCTTTTACTCGCCGGACTCGGGTGTATGATGTTCGGCATGCAGGTTTTGAGCGACAATCTGACGAAGGCTTCCGGTAAGAAACTTCGTAATGCTTTGTCTCGCTTAACCTCCAACAAATTCAAAGGGATCTTCATCGGCGCGACCGTTTCCGCCGTGATCCACAGTTCCGCCGCGACGACGGTCATGGTCGTAGGTCTCGTCAATTCGGGCATTCTGTCGCTCGTCCAAGCGACGTCCATCATTATGGGCGCGAATATCGGGACAACGGTCACCGGTTTGATGCTCTCCCTGCAATCGCTTCCGATCACGCAATTCTTCGCCGCGCTTTCGTTCGCGGGAATCATTATGACCTTGATTTCCAAAAAACCGTTCGTTCACGTCGTGGCGAACATTTTGATCGGTTTCGGAATGCTTTTCGTCGGAATGGCGGTCATGAACACGTCTATGAGCGGCATCGCGAACCTTCCGAGCGTCAGCGGCGTCTTCGCGAAGATCACGAATCCCGTCCTTCTTCTGCTTCTCGGCGCGGTCTTTACCGCGATCATGCAGAGTTCGACGACGATGACCGCGATCCTTCTCGTCCTCGCGACGAGCGGCCTTATCAACCTGCACAGCGCGATCTATATCGTCCTCGGAATGAACCTCGGCACCTGCGTGACGTCGATCATCGCTTCGATCGGCGCGAACACGAACAGCGTGCGCGCGGCGATGACGCATCTTTTCTTCAACGTCGTCGGAACTTTGATCTTCTTCTGTCTCTTATTCATCACCCCGCTGCGTCATTGGCTCTTAAACCGCGTTTTATTCGGAGAAAACGTAGAAAAAATCGCGTACAGCATCGCGATTTTCCACGTTGTTTTCAACCTGTTTACGACCGCGATCTTACTGCCGTTCATCAATTTGGTCGTCAAATTCATCTCGAAAGTCATTCCCGAGAAAAAGCCGAAGAACGAAGACGAGCAAATGCGACTGCATTACTTGGACGAAAGATTCCTTGCGACCTCTTCGATCGCCGTCGGCGAATGCAAACGCGAAATCTGCTATATGGCGGAGCGCGCGTATAAAAACTTTACTCTCTCGGTGGACTGCATTTTGAAAGTCGACCTTTCGCCGAAAGAAGACTTCGACAGAAGAGAACGCAAAATCAACTTTATGAATAAAGAGATCGCGAAATATCTCGTAAAACTCTCCTCTTCCAGCATTTCCGCCGAAGACGAGCAAGTCATCGCGACCTATTATCACGCAATCACCGACCTCGAACGCATCGGCGACTATGCGGAAAACATTATGGAATATACCCAACGCCTTTCGGACGACGGCAGTAAGTTTTCCCCCGCCGCGATCGAAGAGATCAAAGCGATGTACAATAACATTTCCAGCCTTTACACGACTTCGATTCAAGCGTTCAACACCCAAGACCTTAACGCACTTATGCAAGCGGAAATCTACGAAGAAATGATCGACGAAGCCAAAAGCAAGCTCTCCGCCGCGCATATCCAAAGATTGGAAGACAAAGAATGCACCGTCGAGAACGGGACGGTCTTCCTCGCCCTTTTGAACGATTTGGAGCGTATCGCGGACCACATTTTCAACGTCGCGAAATCCATTAAAGAATACACGCTCCCGCCCCGCTATCAGATCCCTGCGGGAACGGTTTGATTGATCGATCGATTATACCGAAACATCCGTTTATAACGACAAAAAAAAGGCGTGGAAAATTCCACGCCGATTTTTTTGATCGAATGAATTACACGCGAGACATATACGTTCCGGTACGGGTATCGACGCGGATCACGTCGCCTTCGTTCACGAACATCGGAACTTGGATCTTATAGCCGGTTTCGAGCGTCGCGGGTTTGGTTCCGGCTTGCGCGGTATCGCCTCTGACGCCGGGCTCGCAAACCGTGATCAAAAGCTCGACGAAGTTCGGCGGCTCGACGGAGAAAGCCTTGTCTTTATAGAAAGAAACCGTGACCTGAGAATTTTCTTTGATGAAATTCAAAGCGTCGGAAACCTGATCGTAATTCAAGGGCAATTGCTCGTACGTTTCGACGTCCATAAAATAATAGAGTTCTCCGTCCGTGTAGAGATATTCCATATTCTTGCGCTCGATATGAGCCGCGTCGAATTTATCGGTCGGGTTGAACGTGCGCTCGATCACGCCGCCGGAAATAACGTCGCGGATCTTGGTGCGGACGAAAGCCGAGCCTTTACCGGGTTTTACGTGCATAAAATCAACGATGACGTACACCTTTCCTTCCATTTCAAAGGTGACGCCTTTCCTGAAATCACCTGCCATTACTGTCGAACCCATAATATCCTCCTAAACTAATATAATTTCTTTATCCGAACGGTCAAAGACCGCAAGTTTCCCATTTTCGATCGCCGCCAAACTCTCGATCCGAATTCCGAATTCTCCTTCGAGATAGACGCCTGGCTCCACCGTAAAGACCGCCCCATCCGCAAGGATATCTTCGGATCTCGCGCTCAAATACGGATCTTCGTGAATATCCACGCCGACGCCATGACCCAAAGAATGCGTAAACTTTCCTTTGAACGGACTTCCGTCGATCAACGATCGAGCGATCCGATCCGCTTCGAACGCGCTTCTGCCGCCGCTCGCGATATAATCGAGAGCCGCAAACTGCGCCCGCAAAACGACGTCGTACGCCGATTCGAATTTCCGATCGGGTTTCCCGCAAAACAGAGTCCGCGTAAAATCCGAACAATACCCGCCCTTTTTCGCACCGAAATCCATAACGATCGCGTCACCGCGCCGTAACGCGCGATCGGACGGGACCGCGTGCGGTTTCGCGGCGTTTTCACCGAACGCGACGATCGTGTCGAACGCGACGCCGGACGCGCCTTCCGAAAGCATTTCGAACAGTAGGCGATCCGAAACCTGCTTTTCCGTTACGCCGGGCTTGATAAAATCGAGCACGCGACGAAACGCGGTATCGACGATCGCTTCCGCTTCCGCAATCGTTTTAAGCTCCGACGGCGACTTGATTCTTCGCGCGCCGCGGATCATTCCGTCGATCGGAAGAAACTCCGCGTCGAACGAACCGAACAGCTTGTCGAATCGAGCAAGCGACAAATGCTCCTTTTCAATCCCGATCGACCGAACGGATTCAAGCGCATCCCGAATAAAATCGATTTGCGCAGATGACCCGAGAATAATCGGACGGAAATCGGGCGCAAGCGAACGCGCTTCGATCTCATAACGAGAATCGGTGATATAAAAAGCGGTCTTGCCTTTAACGAGGATATACGCATCCGAATTCGCAACGCCGCTCAAATAAAACAAATTCGACGGTGAAGTAATCAAAGCGGCTTCGGTCGAAGCAAATAAACTCGTTACATTCATAGAACAATTATACCCTATTTTACGGCTGTTTGCAACTGTTAATTTATTCGGAGAAGTACTTCGAGTATAGGTTTTTCATCGTTTTTGCATCCGAAGATTGCGTCCCGGCGGATTCGGAGAGAATCCATGGTTCGAGTTTATACTCCGCCAAGAGTTTCGCAAGGGGTTCGAACTCGGGTCCGAAGGTTTGATCCGCGAAAGTAAGATGGCGGATCTCTCCGCTTTTTCCGTACTCGATCTTGGAAAAGTGAACGTGCATTTTTTTGACTTTTGCCTCGCCCACGCCGTCAATCAGACGGTCGATGACTCTTTTATAATCGTCGTAGCTCTTCAAGCTGCCTTGCGTTCTTGCGTTCAGATGCCCGAAATCGACGCAGGGAAGCACGTTATCCGCGACGTTGCAGATCTCGACGATCTCGTCCAAATCACCGAGCTGATTGAGTTTTCCCATCGTCTCGGCGCAAACGTACGACCAATCATACCCCTCTTTATAAAAAATCTCCATAAAATCCGAAAACGCTCGGATCAAAACGTCCATCGCCTCGCGGCGATCTCTTTTCAAAGGCGATCCCGGATGGAAAACGGCGCGATTCCCTCCGAAAAATTTCAACGCGTCAAGCGAGGAAAAAAGATATTGAAAGGTAGCCTTCCGCTTTTCTTCGTCGTCGGTCGCGAAATTGATGAAATAAGGCGCGTGAACGCTGATCCCGACGTTCTTCTCGCGGAACGCGTTTCCGATCGAGGAAGCGGTCTCCTGCGTTATCCTGACCCCTCTTCCGAAGGAATACTCGAAAATGTCCAAGCCGCAGTCGACGATAAACTGCGGAACTTCGATCGTCTTCGTTAAACCGAGCGCGGCAAACGCTTCATCCGTGCCGGACGGACCGAATCGAATCATAAAAGCCTCCTTTTCCCGACGTCTTCCGAAATCGTTCGAACCAATTCGTCGACCGAATCGAACGCCTTTAATTCCCTTGCGAAATCCAAAAATTCGACGATAACTTCCCGCCCGTAAGCGTCTCCGCTGAAATCGATCAAATGCGTCTCGACGTTGCTTTTCCAATCGCCGAAAGTCGGATGCGGTCCGACGTTTGTGACGGAAGCATACGTTTTCCCGTCCAAAATCGTATTCGTAAAATAGACGCCGAATTTCAAATCGGACGGAGCGTTTGAAAGATTCAGCGTGGGAAAACCGATCTTCGCGCCGTCGTTTCTGCCTTTCCCGACGACGCCTTTGATCGAAAACGGTCTTCCGAGAAGACGCGCGGCGGCGCGGACGTTCCCTTCTCTCAAAAGCTCTTTGACTTTTCCGCTGCCGATCTTTTCCCCTTCCATTCGGTAAAGCGAAACGACCTCGTTTTTCCCGCTCGGGAAAGCGCGAACGAGATCGGCGGGATTTCCTTCCCCGTTTTTCCCATAGGAATAATCTTCCCCGCAGACGACGCCTGCGACGTTTACGCGTTCTTTCAAAAACGAAACGAAAGATTCGGGAGAAGCATTCAAAAACGCGGGATCCGCATCCACGAAAAACACTTCGTCGACACCGAGTTTTTCGATCTCGGAGAGCCGCTCTTCAAAGGACAAAAGCGGCGCTTTATCCAGCCCGAGCAATTCGTAGATATTGTTTCGAAACAAAAAAACGGCGCTTTTTACGGAAAGAGAACGAGCGATCGAAACCGCGCGCGAGATCACGCGCTTATGACCGAGGTGAATGCAATCGAAAAAACCGAGAGCGATCACACAAGGTTCTTTTTCGAAATAAGAAAACAGATCGAACGAATTCATAGATCCCTCGCAACGATTTTCAATTCGCCGTCGACGATTTGACCGATCGCGTAAAAACGATCCGCAAGATAAACGGAAACGAAAGAATTCGGTTCCTCGATCGGAATCTTTACGCCGTTATCGAGTTTCTTCGCGAATTCTTCGGAGAAATCGATTCTTTTCAATTTATCGCCAAACCTTTCGAGCGAAGTAAATCCCGCGTTCAGATTCTTTTCTACGTCGGGCAACGTAACGGCGTCGGAAATCGAGAAATCACCGTTTTCCAAGCGTTCGAGCGAGCCCATCAAAGCGGGATAGCCGAGTTTCTCCCCGATATCGCGACACAAAGAACGAATATACGTTCCCCCGGAACAGCGAATTTTGATCTTGAAGATTTCGGGAGCTTCCTTCCCGAGGAATTCGATGGAATGAATCGTGATTTTGCAAGGTTCGAGCGCGGCGTCTTTCCCTTTCTGCGCGAGTTTATATGCGCGCACGCCGCCGACGCTTTTCGCGCTGTACTGCGGAGGCATTTGCAAGATCGTCCCGACGAAGGGTTTCGTAGCTTCGACGAAATCTTCGTCCGAGACGCCGAGATATTCTTTTTCGGAGAGAATCTTTCCGCCGAGATCCAAAGTATCCGTTTGCTTCCCGAGAACGACGGTCGCAACGTAGGTTTTCGTCTTGGATAAAAAATAATCGAACAATTTCGTCGCGCTGCCGACCGCTACGCCGAGAAGCCCGGAAGCCAACGGGTCGAGCGTTCCGAGATGCCCGACTTTGATTTTTTGTCCGGTTCTTTTGCGCAAAAGCCCGCGCAAACAAACGACGAGATCGCTGCTCGACCAACCGGACGGTTTAATCAAATTATAAAACCCGTTCATAGGTTGTCTTTGCAAGCCTTCAAAACGTCGTCGATCACGTTGCCAATAAATCCGTTAAGCATGAAGCCCGCGGCAGCTTTATGACCGCCCCCGCCGAACGTCGCGGCGATCGCGCTTGCGTCCGAATCGCCCGAAGTGCGAACGCTGATCTTGAAACTATGCGGTTTTACTTCGGTGATCGAAGCCGCGATTTTGACCGTGGAAACGTTGATGATCTCGTTTACGAGATTGGAAGAATCGGCGGAAACCGTTCCCGTCGCTTCGAAATCTTCTTTCAAAAAAGTCAAGATCCCGATTTGTCCGTCCTCGAAGAATTGCGCCTTGTTTAAGACGCGCGCTTTCAGCTTAAAGACGGGAAAGCGAATCTCTTTGAAATGTTTATAAGAGATCTCCGCGTTATCGAATCCGAAACGAAGCAGTTCGGACGCGATCGAAAGCGTTCTTGCGCCGGTGCAGGAAAAGCTGAAATTCCCGGTATCCGTAACGAGCGCGGTATATAAAAGCCGCGCGATCTCCGCATCCAAAAGCGAAGGATCGAGCTCGATCAACAAAAGATAAATAAGCTCCGCCGTCGCGCCCGAAGCGGATTCGACGTAATTGACGTCCGCGAAAGGTCCCGACTGGCGATGATGATCGACGCATAAAGTCTGCGCGGATTTTTTGAATAAAGAATAATAGGCTCCGACTCGGTTTTCATCGCCGCAATCGACTGCGACCGAAAGATCGTAGCGCGTAAGAGGTTTGTCCGCGTTGATCTTGTTTGCGCCGAAGACTTCGTCCACGCCGCATTTCAATTCTCCGTCGCAAAACGCGTGAACGGTTTTTCCCGCCTTTTCAAGCGCGAATTTCAAAGCAAGCGCGGAACAGATCGTGTCGCAATCCGGATTAACGTGACAAAAAAGCGCGATTGTATTCGCACTTTTTATCGCCTTTAACGCTTCAATTTTCCCCATTTTCTTCTCCGTATCCTTTGTTTTCGTTTTCTCGGGTGCTTTCCATTGCGTGCTCGATCTTTTGCGTAAGATCGATCGCTTTATTCAAAGATTCGTCCTTAATGATGCGCAAATACGGAACCGTCCGCATTTTTACGCGCTGTTTCAAAAGGTTTCGAATATGCCCCGTGCAACCGTTTAACGCTTCGAACGTTTGCGTTTCTTTGCTCGGATCGCCGAAATAACTGATAAAGACGCGGGCATGCGAAAGATCGTCGCTCGTTTGGACTTCCATAACGGTCAGCATTCCCGAGATCCTCGGATCGTTCAATTCGAATTGAAGGATCGCGGAAAGCTGTTTCAAAAGTTCGGAATTGATTCTCTCGATATTCATGATTCGCTGATTTCCTCGATCACGAAGCATTCGATCACGTCGCCGACCTTGATATCGTTGTAATTCTCGATACCGACGCCGCACTCAAAGCCCGCGAGAACTTCCTTGACGTCGTCTTTCAGGCGTTTCAAAGAAGAAACTTTGTTTTCGGTGATGACGACGTTATCGCGCAAAAGTCTGAGGTTTGCGTTCTTCTCGATCTTTCCTTCGAGGACGCGGCAACCCGCGATCGTTCCTACGCCGCTGATCTTGAAGGTCTCACGGACTTCGGCTTTGCCGAGGACGTTCTCCGTAAATTTCGGAGCGAGCATACCTTTCAAGGCGAGCGTAATATCGTTAATCACGTCGTAAATAATACGGTAGTTACGAATATCGACGCCATACTTCGCGGCAGCCGCTTTCGAATTCGCATCCGGACGGACGTTAAATCCGATAATGATCGCCGAAGAAGTACTTGCGAGGACGACGTCCGATTCGGTGATCGCGCCGACGCCGCGGTGAACGACTTTGACTTTTACTTCGTCGTTGCTGAGCTTCAAAAGCTCTTGGACGAGCGCTTCGACGGAGCCCTGCACGTCCGCTTTTACGATCAAATTCAATTCTTTGAGCTTACCTTCGCTTATCTGCGCGAACAAATCTTCGAGGTTGGGCTTATTCGACGTATCTTCTTCGGTCTTATCTTTGATCTTTCTTTCTTCCGCGATACGACGCGCGAGCTTTTCATCGGAAACAACGAGCATTTTGTCGCCCGCGGAGGGGACTTCGTCGAATCCGAGGACGGAGACCGGGGTCGAAGGACCCGCGACTTTGACGAGCTTGGATTTATCGTTGATCATGGATTTGACCCTACCGCAGACGGCTCCCGCGACCATAAAGTCGCCGACTTTGAGCGTTCCGTTTTGGACGAGAACTGTCGCGATCGGACCCGAACCTTTATCCAACCTTGCTTCGATGACGGTACCTCTCGCGCTCTTTTTGCGATTCGCTTTCAAATCGTTCATTTCCGCGACGAGAAGGATGTTATCGAGAAGCTTGTCGACGCCTGCGCCCGTCTTCGCGGAGACCGGGCAACAAATGACCTCGCCGCCCCACTCTTCGATCACGAGCCCGTTGGAAGAAAGCTCGACTTTGACCTTTTCGATATCAGCGCCGGGTTTATCGATCTTATTAATCGCCACGATAATCGGAACGTTCGCCGCTTTCGCGTGATTGATCGCTTCGACGGTCTGCGGCATAATGCCGTCGTCCGCCGCGACGACGATGATCGCGATATCGGTCACCATTGCGCCGCGAGCGCGCATCGAAGTAAACGCTTCGTGACCCGGGGTGTCGATAAAGGTAAGCATTTCGCCCTTATTCTCGATCGTGTACGCGCCGATATGCTGCGTAATACCGCCCGCTTCTTTTTCCGCAATGTGGGAATTACGGATATAGTCGAGAAGAGAGGTTTTACCGTGATCGACGTGACCCATGATCGTTATGATCGGGGCGCGCTTTTCGTTATCTTCGCCTTCGATATCTTCCTCGTTGATAAGCTCTTCAAGCTTATCTTCCGCAGTCTTATCTGCTTTGTATTCGAGTTCGATCCCGTAGTTCGCCGCGACGAGTTCCGCTACGTCGTAACTGATCGAATCGTTGATATTTTTCATAATTCCTTCGAGAATAAGCTTACGCACGATGTCCGCGCTCGGCTTTCCGATCTTTTCGGAGAGAAGCTTTATCGGCACGGGATCGACCGTGATGACCGCTTTTTCGATCGGAGCTTGCGTCACGACGGGCGCTTGCTTTTGATACTTTTTGCTCTTAAAGCGCCTTGCGATCTCGCTGTCGTCGATTTCGGCGCCGTTTTCGAGTTCACGCCTTAAAATACTGCGCTTACTGCCCGACTTTTTATCCTCGTAGGGGTTATTGCTATTCTTTTCGAAGGTCTTCTTTCCGCCTTTTCCTTTTCCGACTTGCGGCGCGGCAAACATCGGCTTATCCTTATCGGCAAAGCCGCCGAAGCCTCCGAGGAAACCGGAGGGGCCGCTCGGACGAGAGCCGTTAAAGGAAGGCTTATTTCTTCCGAGACGTTCGCTTTCCGGGATATAAACTTTCGTGGGTTGGAACTTACGCGGCTCGGGAACGTCGGGGCGCAACGGATTGCGGAACGGCGTTTCGGCTTTCTTTTCCGGAGGAGCGGCGGGAGCGGGAGCAGCAGGCTCTTCTTTGGGTTTCCGAGCGGTTTCCACAGGCTCTTTTACGGGCTCCGACGCGACGGGCTCGACCGTCTCCTCCGTTTTTTCGGGAGAAGCGACCTCTTCCGCGGGTTCTTCCGTTTTCTCTTCGGGAGCAACCGCTTCTTCCGCGACGGATTCGGGTTCTTCCGCAAAACTTTGCTCTTCCTTTTTCAGTTCCTCGATCAAGAATTTTTCTCTCATTTCGCTGATCGAGTTCAGAAGATCTTCGGCGCGACGACGCGCTTCTTTTACTTCCAAAGTCAGGGCGCGAAACCTTGCCTTATCGAGCTCGATAAGCGCGCTGATATTTCCCAAGGCTTCTTTGTTCGTTTCACTCATTAATAACAACCTCCGATTGTTTGTTTAATTCTCTTTCGGACGCAAGCGACAGCCCTTCGTCCGTCAACCCGACGCACTTGACTTTTCTGCCTCCGCAATAAAAGGACAAGTCGTTTTCGGGAAGAAACGCGATCTTGATCTTTTCCTTTTTCGCAAAAAACGTCACTTCGTTCTTCGCGCTGCGACCGATCGCCGAATCGCAGAGGATCAAACGGACTTTCGATCCCGCCGCGATCACGCTTTCATAACCGAAAACGATCTTTCCGGACTTGATCGAAAACCCGATATAGGAAAAAAGTTTATCGCTTCGTAGCATCGTAATCCGCCAGAAGTCTTTCATAGACTTCTTCCGAAAGGAAGGTCTTGAACGTCTTATTCAAGAGTTTCCCTTTCACGCATTTTTTTATGCAGTCTTCACGATCGCAAACGTAAGCGCCGCGACCGGCTTTTTTGCCGGTCCGATCGAGGACGACCTCGCCCTCGGGAGTCTTAACGACGCGCAAAAGATCTTTTTTATCGAAAAGGCCTCTGCAAGCGACGCACATGCGCCTCGGCGTTGCTTTCATCGTTATTCCTCCGGATTCTCCATCGAATCCAAAATGGAAGAATAGGGTTTAACGTCGATCTTCCATTCCGTGAGTTTCGCGGCGAGACGCGCGTTTTGCCCTTCTCTGCCGATCGCAAGAGAAAGCATATTGTCGTTAACGATGACTCTCGCGGAATGCTCTTCGTCGTTCACGTGGACCTGCACGGCTTTCGCGGGGCTGATCGCGCGGGCGATGAATTCAAGCGGATCCGCGCACCAGCTGATGACGTCGATCCTTTCTCCGTTGAGCTCTTGAACGATGACGTTGATACGGCTGCCTTTCGGTCCGATGCAAGCGCCGACCGCATCGACGTTCGGATCGTCGGAATAGACGGCGATCTTCGTGCGGAAACCGGCTTCACGGACGATGCGTTTGATCGTAACGAGGCCGCTCTTCACCTCCGGAACGTCCATTTCGAACAAACGACGGACGAAATCGGGATGCGAACGGGAAACGATAACCTGCGGAGAACGCGTGTTCGTCGTCAAACGGCGGACGAGGACTTTAATCATATCGCCGACGTTATATCTCTCGTGACGGATCTGCTCGGAGATCGGCATAATCCCTTCCATCTGCGTCGGAAGGATCTCGACGTAGACGCTCGTGGGCTCGACGCGGCGGACGATCGCATTCACGATCTCGCCTTCTTTCTCGCTCATTTCGTTAAAGATCTGATCCTTTTTGATGTCGGTCAAACGCTGAACGATGACTTGACGCGCGGTCTGCGCGGCGATACGGGAAAAGTTCTTCGGAGTGATCTCTTGGGAGATCGTGTCGCCGACTTTATAGCTCGGCTTGATCTTCTTCGCTTCTTCGAGGGATATCTCTTTTTCTTCGTCCGTCACTTCGTCCACGATCGTGCGATACGCGAAAACACGGATCTTGTTTTGTTCCGGGTTGAGTTTGACTTCGATCGCGGTTCCGTCGCCGTACTCTTTCTTGTAGGCGGAGCTAAGACCCGCTTCGAGAGACGCGATAAACTCCTGCTTATCGATTCTCTTTTCCTTTTCCAACTCATCCAACGCCGCAAAAAAATCTTTGGTTATCATATTTCCTCCTAAAATGAGATA
The DNA here is from genome assembly GCA_024685775.1 of Clostridia bacterium. Classification (NCBI taxonomy): domain Bacteria; kingdom Bacillati; phylum Bacillota; class Clostridia; species Clostridia bacterium. Next base: position 56,498 of record JAIKVL010000032.1, read on the forward strand.
TAGGGTTTGGCAACCGCAATATCTTTAATTGCAATTTCGATTTCGCCGTTCGCCGTTTGAAGCGCGATCACACCGCCTTCAAACTTCGACAAAACGCCGACGTGCTTTTTCGCGCCCGCGACGGGAGCGTAAAGCGAGACTTCGATCTCCGTCCCGATTTTACGAAGATAATCTTTCTCCGTCTTCAACGGGCGATCGAGACCGGGCGAAGAAACGTTCAGAACGAAGGGCGCGCCCGCCGTCGGATCGAGCTCGTCGATCGGACCGTCGATCGCGTTCATGACGATCTCGGTATCGTCCAAACTGACGCCGCCGGGCTTATCCGTGTCGATAAAGACGGTCAGATGCATGGCGTCGTGTTGCTTTTTGTAGCTGACCTCGACGAGATCGTAGCCCAAAGAAGCCAAGATCGGTTCGACGAGTTCGGTTACGCTGTCTTTTACTGACATATTCCTCCGATAGGAGCCCTTCATAAATTAAAAAGTGAGCCGATCAAGCCCACTTTTACGAAAAAAGCACCTTTACATTTTGAATTATAACACAGCGTAGTGAATAAATACAAGCGTATCAACCGATTTTTTTATCGAAGATCGGGATCTTTCTCCGGAAAGCTATTCGCGCAGGAGTTCTTTCGCGATCTCGACCGCCTCTTCAAGCGCGCCGTCGACTTTTCCTTCGCCTTTATTTTGAGAAATCGAAACGGTTCGGCTCTCGTTCGAGAAGAGATAACGAAGGGGTTTCGCCGTTTGATTCAAAAGATCGATAAGAAACTGCGGATTCGAAGCGGCGATGGGTTTTCCCGCGGAAAATTTGATCAGATCGGGAATAACGGTCGACAAACGCGGCGAAGCGTAACCTTTCGCGTTTGCGAATTCGGCGCGCTCCGTTTTCTCCGTAAAGGCGACCTTCAAAAACGAATGAACGTATTCTCGGATCTTATTTCCTTCGACGAAACACATCGCGATCTCATACGGGACGAACGCACGCTCCGTCTTAATCGCGCGGATCGCGGCGGTAACGGTCGGCGGGACGGACGCGCGCGGCTCTTCGGCGCGAACATCGCCCATGTCGAATCGGATCTGACTGTACACCTCTTCTTCATAGGGTTTCGGCTCCAAAACGCTGTACCGTTCGGGCGGCGCAAGCGGTTTCGTCTGCTCGTGGATCAAAGCGTAAGGAACCGTGCAAAGCGCGATCGAACGCGCGTACATACTCAAAGACGCTTTATCGTCGCGGCTGTTCACCCTACCGCGGCAAACGACGTCGACCCCGTTTTGCAAAAGAGGCATCGCCCCGTCGATATTGACGAAGACGTTCAAAGAACCCGTCGTGTCGTTGATACTGAACGTGTAATAATGCGGATAAAACCTTCTTCCTTCCACACGCTTGCTCTCGTCTCGATCATAATAGCGCAGGAAAGCGACTTTCCCGCAACAGACGACGTCTTGCCCTTCGCCTTTGAGCGTGCTGATATGGACGGCGGGCGAAAGCAGTTCGGACTCTTTTCCGAAAAGTATCTTTTTATCCGTGACCGAAACGCTTTTTCCGTAGCGTTGCGCCGATTTGGTCTCGATTTTGATCTCTTGATCGTCCGGGATCAAGACGAAGGTCAATTCGGAATCCGATGAAAAACGTTCGTATATGAACTTTTTGATGCGTTCGTCGAAATCGACGATCTCCATATACTTTTTCAAATTTTCCGCGACGGGGATATCCAAACGGATCTTATCGTCGATTTTCACTTGGATCGCGGTAAAATCGATATTCGCGCTGACCAAAGGAAAATGCTTTTCCATATACTCGATCAAAGCGGACTTGAAATTCTCCTCGGTAACGACGATCTTTTCGAATTTGCAATACACGGTAAACGACCCGCCGAGAGCCTTTTTAACGACGTCCTTGATCTTTTCGACGTCGGTCGAATTAAAATGGTAATCGAAAATATCCTCGGGCATCAAAAAGACGACGTTCGCGCGTCGATCCTGCGTGGAGACCTCCACCCGTCCGAGACGAAGATAATCGTACGCTCCGTCGAATTCTTCTTTCAGCAAATGCAAAATATCAGTCACGGAGATCCTCCTCGATGATCGAAAGGAGTTCGAGCAGGATTTTATCGTTCGGAACGGTCTTTATGATCTTTCCGCTCTTCATAATCGCAGACTTTTCCTTACCTCCCGCGACGCCGACGTCCGCGTTCGACCCCTCGCCCACGCCGTTTACGACGCAGCCCATAACCGCGACCGTGTAGGGCTTTTTGATATCCTTCGTCGCTTCCTTGATCTTTTCGGAAAAAGTTAAAACGTCGATCTCCGTTCGCGCGCAAGTCGGACATGAGATCACGTCCACGAAATTCTTTTTGAGTCCGATCGCCTTCAAAAGGTTGTCCGCCGCGTAGACTTCGCGAACGGGATCTCCCGTCAAAGAAACGCGGATCGTATCGCCGATCCCATCCAAAAGAAGCGCGCCGATCCCGGCGTACGATTTCGCGAGCGCGATCTCGCCGCCCCCCGCTTCGGTCACGCCGACGTGAAGCGGATAATCGCATTCCTTCGCGATCAATCGATAGGCTTCGACGTTCGTTTGAACGGACGAACACTTCGCGGAGATCACAATATCGTAAAAGCCGAATTTTTCGAGCAATTTGACGTTTTCGAGCGCGCTTGCCGCAAGCGCTTTCGCGCCGAATCCGTAGGCTTCGCGGGCTTTCTTTTCAAGCGAACCGCCGTTTACGCCGACGCGGATCGGGACTCCGTGACGCTTCGCCGCGGTAACGACGGATTCGACCGCCCTTTCCGAACCGATATTCGACGGATTCAACCTGACTTTGTCCACTCCGTTTTCGATCGAGGCGATCGCGAGTTTATGGTCGAAATGAATATCCGCGACCAAAGGAAGATCGGTCGATTCGCGGATCTCGCGAAGAGCCTTCGCGGCGGCTTCGTCGTTTACGCTGACGCGAACGATCTCTACGCCCGCTTTTTTAAGCGCGGAAATTTGAGCGATCGTCGCTTTCGCGTCGCTCGTCTTCGTGTTCGTCATGGATTGGATCGAAACGGGCGCGCCCCCTCCGATCTGTAAATTTCTTATCTTAACGGATTTCGTCATACGCTAAAATAACCTCGCAATCGTCCCGAGATTCAAAATGTCGCATAGGATCGCGAACCCGAATAGCAAGACCAAGCCGACCGTGTGAATGATGGCTTCGACCTTGCGATTGACCGGTTTCCCCGCGATCCATTCGATCAAGACGAAGACGACGTGACAGCCGTCGAGCGCGGGAAACGGAAGCGCGTTCATCAAAGCGACGCTCGCGCTCATAATCCCGAACATCAAGAGAACGCCGCGGAAACCGAGCGACATCGTGACTCTGCCCATCGCCGCGACGCTCGTCACCGTCCCGCCGACCGAGCCTTTGAGCCCGACCGCACCGGTAAACAAACCGCCGAGCGTCTTAAAGGTCAAGACGACGAGCTGACCGATAAAAATAAAACTGCGAATGAACGCTTCCCAAACGTTCAGCCGATAATAATCGTAGCCGATATTGATGCCGAAGCCGTGATAGACTTCCGTAACTTCATTCCCGTCTTCGTCCGTTTCGTGCGATTTGAAATCCGCCTTATAGACGGAAATATCCGTCTTTTTGCCGTTTCGGATAACGGTCACCGTCGCTTCTTCGTCGCAACTCGAAAGCAGAGTCGAAATATTCGTGTCGATCACGGAATAGACGTTCTTCCCGTTTACGCGATACAGAAGATCCCCGACCTCGAAATTCTGCTCGATCGCAGTTTGCGGCTCGTTCAACGTAACGATTTTCGGAAGGGTGTAACCGTAGGTCGCGAAAAGGATCGTAAGAATTAGGACGGCGGAAATAAAGTTAAAAGTAACGCCCGCGAGCAGGACGAGGATGCGCTTCCAAGGTTTTTGGCTGTTGAACGCGCCTTCTGCCTCACTGTCGCCTTCTTCCCCTTCAAACGCGCAAAAACCGCCGAGCGGGATCGCGCGAAGCGAAAAGACTTCTCCCGTCGATGCGTTTTTCCGAGAAAAGAGCTTCGGACCGAATCCGATCGAGAACTCGTTGATCTTGAATTTCAAAAGTTTCCCGACGAGATAATGCCCGGATTCGTGCACCATAATCATCACCATTAAAGCGACGATCGCGATCAAAATGGAAAGGGCTATATGCAAGCCACCGTTCAACGCGCTTAAAATCATACCTCACCTACCGCTTGTAGAGTATATTTTCGAGCCTCGGCGTTTATGTTGAAAACGTCCGAAAGGTCGTATGCGCCGCCGATCCCTTGAAAATGCGACACGACTTTTTCAAGAACGCGGGCGAGATCGAAATAACCGATCTTCCCGGAGAGATACATCGGGACGAGGACGTCGTCCGCTGCCATATAACACGCGCCGTAAAGTCCACCCTTTTTCGCCGCTTCGAGAGCGACGGCAAAAGCGGGATAACGCGCGAGATCGACGGGCTTAAAGGAAAGATCCAAATCGAGCGGCAATCTCGAAACAAGCGTTTTCACACGATCGGGATACGAGAACGCATAGGCGATCGGGAGACGCATATCGGGATTCGCGAGCTGCGCGATCACAGCCCCGTCGACAAAGCGAACCATCGAATGAACGATGCTTTCGCGATGGATCACCGTCTCGATCTTCTCGATCGGCATCTCAAACAAATGCATCGCTTCGATGACTTCGAAGCCCTTATTGACCATCGTGGCGCAATCGACCGTGATCTTTTTTCCCATATTCCAATTCGGATGCGAAAGCGCGACCGAAGGATCGAGAGAATCGATCTCGCGAAGAGGAACGTCGCGGAATGCGCCCCCGCTCGACGTTATGATCAAAGACTCGACTTCCGATCTCTTCCCCGCTTGCAAGCATTGAAACAGCGCGGAATGTTCGCTGTCCACGGGAATGATCTCGGAAGAAAGTTTTTTCGCGAGATCCATAACGAATTCGCCGGCGCAAACGAGCATTTCCTTATTGGAAAGCGCGATACGCGCGCCTTTTTTTATCGCGGCGATCGTCGGTTCGAGTGAAGCGATCCCGACGACGGAATTCAGAAACACGTCGTAAGAGGATTCTTCGGCGGCTCGGACCAAAGCTCCCTCGCCCGTAAAAACACGGCAAGGATAGGAAAGATCTTGCGCCGAAAACGATTCTTTCCCGGTATAACAAACGTTCGGAACTTGAAATTCGTTCGCAAGTGAGATCAAGCCCCCGAGATTCGAATGCGCCGAAACGAGCGAGATCGAGTACGCCCCGCCGCTCTTTCGTATGATATCGACGGCTTGTCCGCCGATCGAACCCGTAACCCCGATGATCGCGATCTTTTTCATAGCGCGGCTCCGTTATAGATCACGAAAAAGAAGAAAACGGCGGGAACGACGAAGAGCAAACTGTCCAGCCTGTCCATAACGCCGCCGTGACCGGGGAAAATCTTTCCGAAATCTTTGATTCCCATTTTGCGTTTGAGCCAAGAAGCCGCGAGATCGCCGATGATCGCGAGCAAGGTGCAAACGGGTGTGAACAAAAGATAAGCAAGCGCGGAAAAGCCGACTTTATCGAACAGGTGCGTCAAGCCGACGTTCGGCAGACGATCGAAAACGCGGAACACGTCGAATAAAAGAAGGACGACGGTCGCTCCGATCAAACCGCCGACGAACGCGCCGACCGCGCCCGCAACGGTTTTCTTCGGACTGACGTCCTCGATCAGTTTCTTTTTTCCGAAAAGCATCCCGGCGAACAGCGCGAACGCGTCGGACAAAAGCGTAACGAACAAAATATAGAATATGCCGAGCAAATTACCGTAAGAACGGTTTACGAGCATAAAGAGCGAACAAAGCAACATCGGATACACGAGGATCAAAACCGTGTATTCGAGGTCTTTGAGTTCGAATTTTTTTCTTTCGAGAATAAAATCGCCGAGCGCGGAAACGCAAGAAAGCGAAAACGCCGCGAGGACTCCGGTCGCGCCGAAGAACCAAAAGCAAGGATAGACGGCGAGCGCGAAAAACACAAGCGGGATCAAAAGCGCGTTAAATCCGCTCTTTTTGCCGACGAGGACCATTTCCGCGCCGCCGAGAAAGGCAAACGCCAAAAACAAAACGTCCGCAAACGCGGTGTGGAACGTTCGAAGATAAAGAAGAAACAAAAGCGCGATCGAAACCAAGACGATCGCCGTCAGATTTCGTTTAAGCATTTTTATCCTCCAAACCGCCGAATTTTCTCGAACGCGATGAAAATTCTTCGATACATTTCGTCAAATTTCTTTTATTGAAATCCGGCCAAAGAGTTTTCGTAAACAAAAGCTCGGCGTATGCGCTTTGAAGAAGCAAAAAGTTGCTGAGACGGATCTCCCCGCCCGTTCGAACGACGAGATCGGGAAACGGAACGTCCTTCGTGTAAAGCGCGGCGGCGATCTCTTCTTTCGTAACCGAAGAAACCCCCTTCGCGAGAAGTTTATTCACGGCGTTCGTGATTTCCTCCCAACTTCCGTAATTGATCGCGATGCAGACCGTCAGACCGGTTTTCGAAGCGCTTTCCTTTTCGATCTTCTCCGCGCCCTCCCGAATGTCGGGCGGCATTTCGCGCATATTTCCGATAAAAATTACGCGATAATTTTCATCTTTATGCTCTTCGATCTCACCGATAAAGCGGCGAAACATATCGAAAAGATAATCGACCTCATCTTTGGGTCGATTCCAGTTCTCAGTAGAAAAAGCATAAAACGTAACGTATTTTACTCCGATCTCCGCACAATTTTCGATCGTGCGTTTCAGAGCTTCCGTTCCCATTTTATGCCCGTACTTTCTCGGCAAGCGGCGGCGTTCCGCCCACCTGCCGTTTCCATCCATAATAAAAGCAATATGCTCGGGTATCATCAGACCTCCGATTATACGCTCAAAATCTCGCTTTCTTTATCCTTAAAGGCTTTTTCGACACCGGCAAGGTAATCGTTCAAGAGTTTATCGACGTCCTTTTCGAGAGCTTTGACGTCGTCCTCGGTAATGAGCGAGTCTTTTTTGAGCTTTTTAAGACCTTCGTTCGCGTCGCGTCTGTGATTGCGAAGCGCGACTTTCGCGTTCTCCGTCGTCTGTTTGAGCTCTTTGACAAGGGCTTGGCGACGCTCTTCGGTAAGATCGGGGAAGACCAAACGAATGACTTTACCGTCATTATTCGGCGTGATGCCGACGTTCGCGTCGATTATTGCCTTTTCGGCGGCTTTTAATGCGCTCCCGTCCCAAATCGAGACGACGATCATTTTCGCTTCCGGTACGGTAATGCTGCCCATTTGGTTCAAAGGCGTCGGAGTCCCGTAATAATCGACCATAACCTTATCGAGAATATGCGGATTCGCCCTGCCGGCGCGAATATTCAGGATATGGGTTTTATAAGAATCAACCGCCTTTTTGAGCGCGGATTCATATCCGTCCAAAAGTTCCAAAACTTCCATAATATCGTATGACATAGTTCAAACTCCCGTTACATAATTATATATTTTAACATAAGTTCGCGCGGAAAGCAACCCGCGAATTTCAGTGGATCAACGTTCCGATCTTTTCGCCTCTGACCGCTTTCAAGATGCTGCCTTCATCCTTCAAACCGAAGACGATAAGAGGGATCTTGTTATCCATACAAAGCGAAGCGGCGGTGTAGTCCATAACGCCGAGGGACTTATTCAAAAGATCAATATAGTGCAACTCGTCGTATTTCAAAGCGGCGGGATCGATCTTCGGATCCGCGCTGTAAACGCCGTCCACATTCTTCGCGAGAAGGATCGCGTTCGCTCCGATTTCGGCGGCGCGAAGGACGGCGGCGGTATCCGTCGTAAAGTACGGGTTTCCGGTTCCGCAAGCGAAAATCACGATCCTGCCCTTTTTCAGGTGATTGATCGCCTTTCTTTGGATATAAGGCTCCGCGACGCGCGTGATCGTCAGGGCGGTCATGACCCTCGTTTCCGCGCCGAAACGCTCGAATGCGTCTTGCAGAGCAAGCGCGTTCATGACGGTCGCGAGCATCCCCATATGATCGGCGGTCGCGCGGTCGGACATATGTTTCGCCTTTCCGCCTCTCCAAAAGTTTCCGCCTCCGCAGACGATGCCGACTTCGACGCCCTGCTGCTTGACCTGAATAATATCTTTGACGATACGTTCGATCGTCTCGGGGCAAAGCCCGAAGCCGCTCTCTCCGCCGAGCGCCTCGCCCGAAATTTTGATAATGACTCTCTTATATCCGCTCATTCGAAAATTCTCCCGTATATCCGATTATTTCAAGAAAAATGGGTTATAAAAAAGGGCAAAATGAATTGCCCTTTTCCCGGTAAGTTTCCTTACTTGATTTGGCTCATAACTTCGTCGACGAAGTTGTCTTGTCTCTTCTCCAAGCCTTCGCCCATTTCGAAGCGAACAAAACGCTTGACGGCGAGATTCAGACCCGCTTCTTTATTGACGGAAGCAAGATATTGCTTGATCGAAAGATCGGGGTTCTTGACGAACTGTTGATCCATCAAGCAAACGTCCTTATAGTACTTATTGATACGACCGAGAACCATTTTTTCGACGATCGCGGCGGGCTTTCCTTCATTCAAAGCCTGCGCGGTCAGGATCTCTTTTTCTTTGTCGAGTTCCGCTTGGGGAACTTCGGAGCTGAAAACGTAAGACGGTTTCGCCGCGGCGATTTGGAGCGCGACGTCGTGCGCGAATTCACGGGAAGCGGGGGTGTCTTCACCCGTTACTTCGACGAGAACGCCGACCTTGCCGCCCATATGAATGTAGCTCTCGAGGATACCGCCTTCCGCGGTGAATTTTTGAAAACGACGGATCGCGATTTTTTCGCCGATCTTCGCGGTCGCTTCGATAACGTCCGCATTTTTCGCGGCGATCAAAGCGTCGACGTCAGCGACGTCGTTCTTAACCACGTAATCCGCGACGCCCGCTACGAACGCTTGATACGCGTCGCCCTTCGCGACGAAATCGGTTTCACAGTTCACTTCGACGAGCGCGCCGACGTTGCCTTCGATCTTCGCGGCGACGACGCCTTCCGCGGCGATCCTCGACGCTTTCTTCGCGGCGGTCGCCATTCCTTTTTCACGAAGGATCTCGATCGCTTTTTCCATATCTCCGTTCGCTTCGGTCAGGGCTTTTTTGCAGTCCATCATACCGACGCCGGTCTTTTCTCTGAGTTCTTTAACGTCACTTGCGGTAAACATAGTTCTATCCTCCTAAATTATTCAGCGGCGGGAACTTCCGCGGCTTCCGCGGGAGCGGCTTCTTCTGCGGTTTCTGCGGCGGGAGCGACTTCTTCTTCCTCATCGGAGACGCTGAACTCGACGCCCTCTTTCGCCTCTATGACCGCGTTCGCGATCGTGGAAGCGATGAGTTTGACCGCACGGATCGCATCGTCGTTGCCCGGGATCACGCAGGTGATGTTGTCGGGGTTACATTTCGTGTCGACGAGAGCGACGACGGGAATGCCGAGCTTATTCGCTTCGTCGACGGCGAGGTGCTCTTTATCGACGTCCACGACGAACATAAGATCGGGGAGTTGGCGCATATATTTGATGCCGCCGAGGTTTCTTTCGAGGATATCGCGCTCTTTCAAAAGCAAGCCGACTTCTTTCTTCGGAAGAAGATCGAATTCTCCGAGCTGCTCCATTTGATTGAGCTTATTCAAGCGCTCGATACGGGTGCGGATGGTCTTGAAGTTCGTAAGCGTGCCGCCGAGCCATCTTTGATTGATGTAATACATCGAGCAACGCTCCGCTTCTTCCTTGATCGCGTCTTGCGCTTGTTTCTTGGTTCCGACGAAAAGGACGGTCTTGCCCATTTTGACTTGGTCGCGAACGAACGCATAGGCTTTTTCGATCTCAACGACCGTCTTTTCGAGGTCGATGATATGAACGCCGTTACGAGCCGTATAGATATACTTGCTCATCTTGGGGTTCCAAGTGCGCGTTTGGTGACCGAAATGAACGCCGGCTTCCAAAAGTTGTTTCATGGTGATTACTGACATACAAAAAATTCCTCCTGTTTTTTCTTCCCGCAGCTTCAACGACCGCCCCAACTCAAACGAGCAACAGTACGATCTCGACCGCAGTGCTTTTTTAGCAATATAAATAATATCATATTAAAAACCGCTTCGCAACGATTTTCGCGCTGTTTTTGGCAAAAAAAATAAAAAAGTCGTGCGAACGAAATCGAACGCGCGACTTTTTCACGTTGCAAAAAGAAAACTTATTTCTTATCTTCGCAGCCCGCGCAACCGGAGCAATCGCCGTCGCAGCCTTCGGAATTATTCTCCAAAAACTTTTCGAAGACGGCGTTCAATTCCGCTTCGTCCTCGATCGGAGTAAGATCGACGGTCTCGTCCCCGTTATCGTTCAAGTGGAAGATATAACAGCTGCCCTCTTCGTACTCCTCGCCGCCCTCGATCGGTTCGACGACGCAATACAGCTTTCCGTTCAACTCGACGGTGTCCAAAAATTCGCATTGAATTTCTTTTCCGTCCTCGTCCGTCAAGACGATGGTTTCGATCTCTTCGTTGTTTTCGATTTTTTCGTTTTCCATAATACCCTCGCTTATTTATTCAGATAATCGCGCAAGATGATCTCCGCCGCGACTTTATCAATGACTTTTTTCCTTTCTTCGCGGCTGAGCCCCGCTTCGATCAAGATCTCTTCCGCTTCGACGCTCGTCAGGCGCTCGTCCTCATATTCGACGGGAAGCCCCGAAGTTTCTTCGAGAAGATCGCCGAACGCGCGAACCTTCGAAGCTCTTTCGCCTTCCGTCCCGTCCATATTCAAAGGAAGTCCCAAAAGGATCATTTCGCAGCCGCGCGATCTCGCCATTTCGGTGAAATACAACGCGTCCGCCTTATAGCCTCTCGAAAGATGGATCTCGACGCCGTTCGCGCTGATCCCCAAAGGATCGCTGATCGCAACGCCCGTGCGCTTTACTCCGACGTCCAAACAAAGAATCCTCATAATCCGATTATATCGTAAAAGCGCGCCGTTGGCAAGGGTTTAGCCCTTGTTGCGCTTCAAAACTTTCGCGCGTTGCAACGTTTTTTCGAAACCGTTCGAAGAGGGTTCGTAAAAAGTCTCGTCTTTGATCGCGTCGGGCAAATATTGTTGCTCGACCCAACCGCCGAAAGAATGCGGATACTTATATCCTTCGATCTTTTCCTGCTTATAGTTCGCGTCCTTCAAATGTTTCGGGACGATATCGCCGTAGGTCTTTTCCACCGCGTCGTGAGCGGAATAGAGCGCGCGAACGACGGAATTGCTTTTCGAAGCTTCGCAGACGTAGATAATCGCTTCGGTCAAAGGAATTCTTCCCTCGGGAAGTCCGATATTCTGCATCGCGGTCAAAGCCGAGATCGCAATCGTCAAGGCGTAAGGATCCGCCATACCGACGTCCTCCGCCGAATGGACGACGAGCCGACGGCACACGAGGAGCGGATCGCACCCCGAGGAGATCAAACGCTCCATCCAATAGACGGCGGCGTCCGCGTCGCTTCCGCGGAGAGATTTGCAAAAAGCGGAGATCATATCGTAATAGGTGCTTTCGTCGATCGCAAGATACTTCTTTTGGACGGACTGCGAAGCGATCTCTTTCGTGATCGTTACAACGCCGTTATTATCCGGAGGGGTCGTTATGACCGCGAGTTCGAGGGCGTTATAAGCGATGCGGAGATCTCCGTCGGAAGCATAGGCGAAATGCTCGAAAACGCCGTCTTCGACTTTTACGTTATAGCTTTTCAACCCGCGCTCGTCCGAAAGAGACAAGCGAAGCGCGTTTACGATCTCTTCGGAAGAAAGCGGCTTGAACTCAAACAAGCGGCATCTCGAAACGATCGCTTTCGTCATCGCGATAAAGGGGTTCTCCGTCGTCGAGCCGATAAAGGTGATGACGCCCTCTTCGATCGCGGAAAGCATACAATCGGATTGCGCTTTACTCCAACGGTGACACTCGTCGAGAAGAAGATAGGTCTTCGTCCCGTACATTTTCAAACGCGCGCGCGCTTCGTCGATGACTTTTTTCGCGTCCGCGACGCCGCTCGAAACGGCGTTCAACTTTTCGAAATGAGATTTCGTCGTCTCAGCGATGATATTCGCGAGGCTGGTTTTTCCCGAACCGGGAACGCCGTAAAAAATGCAACTGCCGAGCCGATCCGCCGCGATCGCGCGGCGAAGAAGAGTTCCTTCTCCGACGATATGTTTTTGCCCGATAAACTCGGAAAGAGTCCGAGGGCGCATTCTCTCGGCGAGCGGTTTGGCTTGATCGGCGTTTGAAGTAAAATCAAATAAATCCATAGAAATATCATACCACGCCTCCGATCTTTTATCAAGAGATTCCGCGTTAAACGAAGGTGACTTCGATCTTTTCTTCCGCCCGGCACTCGGAAAGCGGAACGAACGCGACTTCTTTTCCGCGAAACAGGAGCGAGGGTTTCCCGCCGCGGCGATAATTCGCCTCGATCTTGACCCCACCGAGATCGATTCGGACGGTCAACGCTCCGAAAGCGGCGGGCAAACACGGCTTGAAGTACAGCCGATCGCCTCGCTTTTTGATCCCGAAAAAGTCTTCGGTCAGCGTGTATTTGAGCCAAGCCGCGCTTCCCGTGTACCAAGTCCAACCCGCTCTTCCCGCGTACGGCTCCGCGCCGTAGACGTCTCCCGCGAGGACGTAGGGTTCGCCTTTATAGACCTCCGCGCCCTTTTTCGTCTTCGCCCGAAGGATAGGATTGAGGCTTCGGATCGCGCGATACGCTTCCTCCGCTTTTCCGCATTCCAAGAGAGCCTTGACGTACCAAACCGCGGCGTGCGTATATTGTCCGCCGTTTTCGCGAACTCCCTTCGGATAAGCGGAGATATAGCCGAAATTCGAAGTTTCGTCGAAAGGCGGCGCGGAGAGTTTAACGATCCCGTTCGACGGATCGACGAGTTCTTTCGCGCTGCCCAGCGCGGTCTCGGCGTCCGCTCTCGGGGTCGCTTCGGAAAGGATCGCCCAAGTCTGCGGATTCAAAGCGATCGTACATTTCGGCGTGGTTTTATAACCGAGCCACTCCCCGCCGTCCGTAAAACACAGGGGATATCTGCCGCCCTTAAACAAAGGTTTTAAAGCCGCGAAAAGTTTTTCCGTTTCTCTTTTCAGTTCACGCGCCGTCTCTTCCTCGAAAAACGGCAAACACTTTTTAATGCAGGCATAGGCGAATTCCGTCAGCCAAACGCTTTCGCCGCGCCCTTTTTCACCCACGCGATCGAGTCCGTCGTTCCAATCGCCCGTTCCGATCTTCAAAAGTCCGTGTTCGCCGTAGGAAAGAGAGACGCGGATCGCGCGAAGAAGATGCTCGCGAAGCGGCGCGCTCGATCCGACGAGCGGGATCTCATAGCGGCTTTGCTCCCCCTCATTGAGCGGATCGGAAGAAAGGAACGGAACGATTTCGTCGAGGATCGAAAGGTCGCCCGTAACGGAAACGTATTTTTCGGTCACGAAGCAAAGCCAAAGTCGATCGTCGGAAATGCGCGTTCGAACGCCCGTCCTCGGCGAATGCCACCAATGCTGGACGTCGCCATCTTCGAACTGATGCGACGCGGCGAGCAGGATCTGTTCGCGCGCCCTCGCCGGACAAGAGATCAAAAGGGACAAAACGTCTTGCAGTTGGTCGCGAAACCCAAACGCGCCGCTGACTTGATACAGACCCGCCTTCGCGTTCAAGCGAGCGCTTTGCACCTGATACGGCAACGAAAAATTATACAACCGGTCGAGCGCAGGATCGGAAGAAGAAACCGTGATCGCGTTTCGAAAAATATCCGAAAGCGTTTTCGCGCTGGATAAGGGCAAATCTTTCTCGGAAATCGTTTGATCGGACGAAGAGATCGCAAATCGAAACGCGCCCTTTTCAAGCGGTTTGCAGAAAGTAAAGACGAAGGGTTCGCCCGACGCTTTCGGGAGATCGACCGTCGCGTCGCCGCCGAGCGCATAGACGAAAATGCTTTTTCCGTTGCTTGCGTTCGTCAGCTTGATCTTCTCATCGATCCGTTCGGAAAAGATCGCATCCGAACCGCGCCACCCGAGCGCGGGTATAAGCTCGAAGGACAATCGGATTTCCTTCCGAGGGTCGGAAGACAAAACGATCTCGAAAATCTTCGTCTCTCCGCTTTGGACGGGAAAGACGTTTATCTTCACGAACGCGCCCGAGATCTCGCGGGAAAAACCGCTCGATCCGATCGAATGAACGCAGGAAAACGAAGAAAGCGAATAAGTCTTTCCGTCCGAAGACAAAAGGACGGTTTCGGGAGAAGCATCCGAGATTGCATCGCCGAACCAAACGGAGAGTTTATCCTCTCTGGAATTTTCGCCGAACGAAAAACCACCGCCGCTTTCGGTAAGGACGAATCCGCCTTTTTTCGCGCCGACGACGTTTGCATAGGGTAAAAGGGTCTTTTTGCCAAACGGGCGGACTTCATATCCGCTTTCCGAAAATCCGCCCTCTCCGCTCTCCTCGACCAACCGGAAGGCGGCGGACGAATCGTTTCTTTCGAAAACCCTCGGGAGTTTCGGAAACCCTCTTCGCTCTTCTGTTTTCGTAGGATAGCGAACGCACGCGCATTTCTCGAAATCCTTCCCTTCTTCGACCGAAAAGACCGAGACTTTCGGATGACTTGCCGTTATTCCTCGGACAAACGACAATCCGTCCGCGCCCGCCCCGCCGACGTTCTCCGCAGTAACCACGAGCTTATGATCGATCCCGCAGGACACGAGCAACACCGAAGCCTCGACAAACCGCTCGACGACCTCCTTTTTCCATCCTTTATCCAGACGATAATACGCGATCTTTTCTTCGGGCGAAACGGAGAGCGCGGCAAGCTTATCCTTCAAAAGAAAGCGCATTCGGATCGCATCGTTCGACGGACGAGAGAAAAGAAGTTTGCTTCCGAGATCGGAGACTTCCGAAAGATCGATCCTTTTTTCTTTCGATCGCCCGAGGAGATCCAACGCGCCCGCGGGAAAGGCAAGCGAGAGTCTTTCCGCTTTGTTTTTTACTTCCTCTTCCCCTTTCGCCGCAAGCATAAAAACGTAAATCGAGCGTTTGGAATGCGGGCGAACGGTCACTTCACCGCAAAAGGCAAAGCAAGGATATAAAACGTCGCCGAACGGCGGCGCAAGATCTCGTTTGACGCCCTCCGCAGTGTCCTCGATCCCATCCCGCCCCGGGACGTTATATCGGTTCGTGTTGAAAATGAGATTTTCCAATCCTTTGACCGTAAGGGACGAGGCGATCTCCGTTTCACAGCGCGCGTTCGTCCGTTTCGCATAGACGGTCTCGCCCTCTCTTCTCGTCGAAACGAACAGATCGGAAAATGCGGGATGGGAATCGTAAGCGTCCGTCCCGTTCAGTTGTAGATCGAGAAAACCGGAGACCGTGACTTTTCGATCTTCGTCACCGTCGTTTACGACCGTCAATTTCCGCATTTCTCCGTTATAACCCGACAAAAGATACGTTTCGAGTGAAACTCCGCGATTTTCGTTTTCATACGTTACGCCGCCGCTCGAAAAAATCGCTCGGACGTCTTTTTCACACAAAGGATAAAAGGTCGGAGAAAAGATCTCCCCGTTCTCCTTGATTTGAAAGAAAAAACCGCCCTTTTCGGGTCGATAAGAAGAAAACTTATTGACGCGCTTCCCGTCAAAACAGGAAAAACTTCGACCGAGCGAATCCGAGACGATCGAATACGAACCGTCCTTCGCGGCGTAAACGGAAGCGGGCTCTTCGGGCGAAAAAGAAAGCGATTCTTTCATGGGAGAGCGGTCGGCGCAAATCGAGACCCTCATCGGTTGTTTCGACGAGACGTTCTCTTCGGCAAGCAAAAGAGCGACGGAAGCGTTCTCGACGCGCTCGTTAAAGAGTCGGACGACGGCGTCCCCCGTCAAGGCGTTCGTGATCGCGGCGAGGCTCATCCCCTGATGATGGGTCATAAAAGTTCGAACGACCGCGCCGCCCGCGTCGAAATCAATGGATTCGTAAAAACCGAACTTTCCTCGTAAGCCCAATTTTTCGAGATTTTCGAGGTTCGAAACGCAAGCGCGCGGATTGCAAGGAAGATAGAGAAAGGTCGCGTAAGGCGCGATCACGTTCGCGCATTCTTCGGAAAGAGCGAGAGAATTTACCCCGATCGCTTTATACTTATACGCCGTCGCGTCGTTAAAATCGTGATAGGCGCATTCCGATCGCCCGAACACGCCTTCTACCCGATCGTCGAATTGCGCGGCAAACGATTTTATTTCCTGAACGCCGAGAAACGCGTCCTTCGGCGCTTTCATAAACAGTCTGGGAAGCATATACTCGAAAGCCGTTCCGCTCCAAGACAAAAGCGTGTTCCCGCGCAGCGAAGAGCAATCCCTTCCGAGGGAAAAATAGCAAGTCGGATCCACGCCCTGCTCGATCAAAAACGCGTAAGCGAGCCTCGATTCGGAAGCAAGAAGATCGTATCTTCCGTACAGACGATCTTCGGGAACGTTTTTCGAGATCGCGAGGAGTTTATCGGTCTTATCGAAAAGCGCGGTAAAGTCCGCCGAACGGATCGCGGCGTCGATCCGAGAAGCGAGGTCGAACGCTTTCTCTTCTTTCGCGAACGCCCAGACGACCGATAAACACGCGAGATAATTCGCGCTGTCCACGGAAGAGACGACGCGCGGAGCTTTTACTTCGAGCGTCTTTACGTCATACCAGTTATAAAGGTGACCTTTCCACGTTTCGAGTTTTTCCGTTTGATCGAAGATCCGCTTTATCCGTTCGAGAGCGGTCTTTCGGTCGACGAGAGAAAGGAGCGCGGCGCAAACTTCCGAGAGCATCCAAAAGCCGAGATTCGTCGGAGAAGTCATATTCGCTTTGGTCTCAAACGGATAATATTGATAATTGTCCGGGATCAAACCGTCTTCGCTTTGCTCGGAAAAATAGGAATAAATATCCTTTGCGTAAGAAAGAAGGACGTTCTTTTCCTTTTCTTCGAGCGGTTTTTCTTTTCGATCCTTTCCGCAAAGGATCAGGAAAAACAGATAAACGGAAAATAGAAACGCATAGAGCGTAAACCAGACGTTTCCGAGGGCGAGAACGAGCGCGGCGGACAGAATCACCGAAGGAAGCGCGATTCTTGCTCCGTCCGCAAAGCCGCCCGCTTTTTGCGTTTTTCGAAAGGGCGTCCATTGAAGCAGCGTCTTACTGCGCGTCGCCATTTTGAAAACGGTTGCGAAAAACAAATACGCTCCGTTCAACGCTCGAAACGGCGCGAGAAACAATCGCTCCGCGAGATTTCCGATCGAAAACGAAACGGCGGTCAAGACGTAGCGAAGCCGCACTCTTCCGAAAACCGAACGAAAGGACGCGACGAGCGCATAAACGTGGGCGAATAACAGGATCGAAAGCGCGTAAAACAGCATAAAATGAGCGTTCAGAAAGAGCGCGACGACGGCGAGCGTAAAGAGACAAGCGTCGGAAAAGACCGAGAAGCCGTTGATAAACAAAACGAGCTTATAGATCGGCGCGATCGGATTTACGATCCGCTCTCCGCTTTTCTTTCGAATCTTCGGGCAAAGCGCGTACGGAAGCAGTTGAACGTCGCCTCTTTGCCAACGGGATTCCCGCATAACGTCGGCGGCAAAGGTTTTTGGCGCGTCTTCGTAAACGCACCGCTTAACCGTCGAAGAGCGAAGGACCGCTCCCTCGATCACGTCGTGACTTAAAATTTTGCCGTCGGGGAAGAAATCCGATAGTTTCCGAACGTACGGCTCGATGCGAACGATCGCTTTTCCGGAATAGCTCGCCGCGTCGAATCGATCCGCGTAAAAATCGCTGTAAAAAGGATAGGCTTCGATTGCGCAGGAACGAGAATATTTTTCGGAATAGAAAGTCGTCAGCGAATAGCGATTCACCTTTCCGCCGAACGTCAAAAGATCGTATTCGGCGTTCAAAGGATGGCTCAAAGCAAGGATGGAAGCTTTGATCGTCCCGGGAAGGACGGCGCTGTCATCATCCAGCAAGACGGCGAAGACGCCCTGCGGAGGATCGCCGAAAAGATCGAATTTCGAAAAATCCGACTTCAAAACGGCGGATAAAAAAGAAAGCAAAGCGCCGCGTTTTCTCTCGTAGGCAACCCACTTCCCCCCGATCTTCTCCCGATGACGGATCAAGACGGAAACGCGCGGCGGCAACTCCTTTTCTCGCAAATACGAAAGCAGTTTTTCATCTCTTTCCGTTCGCGAAGCGTCACTCTCGGGGAAATCCGCCACGACGGAATATGCGACGTTTTCATCCGTGCAAGTCGCCGCTATGATCGAGATATGTCGGATCGCTTCGTCGATATCCTTTTCGGACGAGAGAAACCTTGACACGGCAACGACGGTTTTGCACTTCTCGGGCAGAACTTCGTAGTCCATTTGCGGCACGGGGCGTTTTACGCCTGCGGCGGATAAAAACCTCTTGATCAAGTATTCGACGGGGTGCAATGCCGCGATAAACAGCGGCAAAACGGCAAAATAGGAAAATACCGTTCGAAGAAAATAGGCGGGAAACGCCGCGACAAGCAAAGAGATTCCGAGCACAGCGGTCGCGTAGCCGCCCTGCACTTTTCTTTTATCGAGCGGCGGTTTTTCGGTCTTGCCCGTTTTCAGATACTCTTTTACGCTCGCTTCGCATTTGTACAAAACCGTTCCAAAGTGGACGTCCCATTCCTTCGCGAGAAAGAGCGACGCGCGCGCGACGACGCTTTCGGTCGTTTGAAGTTTTCTCGCCGTCTCGAAAGTTACGGAAAGATAATCTTTTCGGGCGGCGTCGGACATCGAGCGATAGTCTTCGTCTTCCGAATAAATCTCGTTGATCTTCGAAAGCGAAACGAAACTTTCGTCCGGAAACGTCCTCAATAAATCTCTGAGCGCGTTTACGGCGGTCGCCGAAATATGCTCGTTCGCCGCCAGATCGTTCTCGAATCCGAGTCTCGCGCCGTCGAAATCGATTTCGGGATGCGCGCGCTCGACTGCTTTGATTTGCTCTCCGCGAAAAGTCGCGTAATAAAAAAGATAACTGTCCGAAAGGCGATACTTCGAATTGAATTTCGGTTTTTCCGCGCGCACGCGATTCCCGTAATACCGAACGGAACGGACGAATATTTCCGACAGTTCGAGCAAAAGTCGGTACGCGATCGCGTCGCGGAGAGCGGTAAGCTCTGGATAGGTTAAGGGCGTAACGATCGAAAAAGTCCGAACGACGTTCTCGATCTTTTCCCTCGTCAAAAGATCCCCCGAATATCGAACGATAAAATCGGCGAGAACGCAAACGCGCGGCGCGCCGTCCGTGTGTGGCAACGAGACGAAATCCGCGGCTCGAACGCGCTTCAAAGAGCCGTACAGCAACCGATAATTTTCAAGAATCCATTTCTCGAAAGGGTACAAATCCAAGCCGCGACCCTTCTTCCGAAGAACGGTTCGATAGCATTGTCTCAAAGAAAAAGCGATCGGAAAGACGGAGACCCCCGCCCCTCCGCTTTTTACGTTTCGAAGGGATTTCGCAAGAAAATTCAGCGTTCGGACGGCGTCTTCGTCCGATTCGATCTTCCCGTACTCGTACGTTCTTTTCGAAAAGAGTTTCGTTAAGAAATACAAAAGCTTATTCGCAAGATAGAAAATCATAAACGAAGTATTTACGATTTACGATCAAAATAATCATTTGCAATCGGCGTTTCGAAGTGGTATAATGCAAAACGTGAGTTAACCAGACGGTCGCATCGAAAGATGAGGAAAGTCCGAGCACCGCAGGACAGAGTGCCGGCTAACTACCGGTGGAGGCGACTTTAAGGAAAGTGCACAGAAATATACAGCCCGGTTTTCGCCGCGGCGATAGGTGAAATGGCGAGGTAAGAGCTCACCGGCGCTTCGGTAACGAAGCGGCCAGGTAAACCCCACTTGGTGCAAGAGAGGATAGGTTTTAACGCGGTCCGCCACTATCCGACGTTCGCTTGAACGCGTAGGTAACTGCGCGTCTAGATAGATGACCGTTTAATACAGAACTCGGCTTACAGATTAACTCACTTTTTCAAAAAACCTCGGAGTTTCCGAGGTTTTTTGCTTATCCTTCAATCCCTTGTTCGATCAAATATCCTTTGAGTTTTTGAAGGACTTTCGTCTCGATCCGAGAAATATAGGATCGGGAGATCCCGAGCCGTTTCGCGATCTCGCGCTGCGGAAGGACGTCCGCGCCGTCGAGCCCGTAACGGTATTTGATGATCGTGTATTCCCTTTCGTCCAAAACTTCCTTTACGATCTCGCCGAGTTGCTTTTCGGATTCCTTTTTCTCCACGATCTGCGCCACGTCGCCGTCCGGTTGCTCGATCGTCTCCATCAACGTGATCTCGTTTCCGTCTTTATCCGATCCGATCGAAGAAGTCAGCGAGACGCAAACGCGGTGCTTTTTATTCGCGCGTATCGCCATCAAAATCTCGTTTTCGATGCAGCGGGCGGCGTAGGTCGCGAATTGCGTCCCTTTATCGTATCGAAAAGTTCGGATCGCTTTCAAAAGACCGATCGAACCGATGCTGATCATATCCGACGGATCGAGCGCGTCGACGTACTTTTTCGCGACGTGAACGACGAGGCGCATATTATGGGAAACGAGTTCGTCGCGCGCTTTCGGATCGCCCGCCGTATAACGCTCGAAACACGCCCTCTCTTCTTTCGCGGTAAACGGCTTCGGAAAAACATTGTTTTTCTCGATATAGCTCGTCAGACAAAACGCGCCCGATAACAGCGCGAGGATGCTCTCGATCAAAAAAATAATACCTCCGAAATAAGGTATTATTTTATATTCCGACAAAAAGCGAATATTGCTTGTACGCCTCTAAAACGTACAAGCCGCCGTCTAAATACGGATCGTGATTCGATTCAAATAAAAAAGTGCGGAATTTTCGGGAAATGAGAAAGAAACGGACGTCGCCGTCAGGCGATGCTTTTTGATACCGAGCGCTTTATTGATCCGATCGTCGCCGTATTTACCGTCCCCGAGAATGAAATATCCGTAAAAAGCGAGCATCGCGCGGATCTGATGCATTTTCCCTTTATGCAGGCGCACCTTTACGATCGAGCTTTCGTCTTGCCTTTTTTCGACGGAAACGAAGATCGAAACGGGGATATATCCTTCCTTCGGAAGATCGGAGATCATCGCCCTGCCCTCGGCTTCGTTCTTTTTGTAATAATAGTTCAATTCGATTTCGCCGCGGATCGGCGGAAACCCGTACACTTCCGCGGAATACGTCTTCTCGATAAGCCCTTCTTTCATCGCGCGAAACAGTTCTCTTTCCGAAGCGGAGTCTTTCGCGAAAAGCAGGACTCCGTCCGTGTTGGTATCGAGTCGATGCATAAGGACGCAGGATTCGCCCTTTTCCTTTTTTACGAGGGATTCGAAAGAACCCGCGCCCTCGCTTGCGATCCCTTTCGGCTTATAGACGGCGAGCAAATGCTCGTCCTCATATAAAACTTTTACGGTTTTTTGCGCGCGGGGATAGATCGAAATCACGCCGCGAGAAATCCTCTCCTCTCCCGTGACGCGCTTTCCGTCCGCCTTAACGTCCTTGCGGCGAAGACAGGCGCATATTTCGGAATACGTCAATTCGGGAAAGAGTTCCGGCAGGATCTTTTTGATCGGTTTTTCCTGACCGGAATACGCGCGCTCCAACATTATTTTTTCCCGAGGATCCTTTCGATCTCGGACAGGAACGTATCGATATCTTTGAATTCTTTATAGACGGAAGCAAAACGGACGTAAGCGACTTCGTCGAGGTTTTTCAATCCTTTCATCACTTCGTCGCCGATCTTATCGCTGGAAATTTCGTTTACGCCGAGATTATAGACGGTCTTTTCGATATCGGAAACGAGTTTTTCGATGCTCTCATAGGAAACGGGGCGCTTTTCGCATGCTTTTACGATGCCTCCGCGGAGTTTCGCGGAATCGAAAAGCTCGCGCGTCCCGTCCTTCTTGATCACGAAGACAGGAATACGCTCGACGACTTCATAAGTCGTAAAACGGCGACCGCAATTCAGGCATTCGCGCCTTCTGCGAATCGAAGAGCCGTCTTCCGCGACCCTTGAATCAATGACTTTGCTTTCCATCGAACCGCAATATAAGCACTTCATAACCGCTCCTTTCCGCGGGTTTTCCCGCTGCTTTCGCCGTTATTTTACTATATATTGCGTTTTTTTGCAAGGAAAAACACTATTTTCCCGAAAGGATTCAGGCTTTGGACGGAAAGGATGCGATCATCAAATTCACGAGGATCACGTCATCGCCGATCTTTACGATATTCTGCCACGGGATAAAGACGGCGTCCTTCCCCGAAAAACTCTTGATCGCGGATTTATCCCCGGGCGCCATAATGCCGAGGACTCTGCCGTTACAGGTCAGCGCAAGATCGTTGATCCGACCGAGCCGCCGTCCGTCCGCGATATTGACGATTTCTTTTCCTCTGAGCTCGCAAAAAGTCAATTCGTTCATAATTAAGCATATTTCTAAAAGCTCGCAAATATGATAAGGCTCGAAGACGAAGAAAGCGACGAAACCGTTAAAGAAGGATCGTTCGAGAACGGCGCGATACAGAGTCAGACCGAAAGCTCTTCTTTGATCCTCTTGATCGCGTTGTTTTCGAGTCGCGAGACCTGCGCTTGCGAAATATGCGAAAGTTTACTGACTTCGGTTTGCGTTTTCCCGACGAAATAGCGTAAATAGATGACTTCTTTTTCGTTTTTCGGGAGTTTTGAGATCGCTTTTTTCAGATCCAATCGTTCCGTCCAGCCGTCCTCGGGGTTCTTTTCGCCGACGATCCCGTCCATTACGAGCAGAGAATCGGGATCCCCGCCCGAGATCGGCTCGTATAAAGACAAGGGCGTCGCGATCGCATCCAGCGCGCAGACGACTTCTTTTATGGGAACGTCCATTTCTTCCGCGATCTCAAAGAGGCTCGGATCGGCTACGTTCTTCTTTTCCAGCGACTCTCTGGCTTGCATCGCCTTATAGGCGACGTCACGCATCGCGCGACTGACCTTGATTCCGTTCGACTCCCGAATATAGCGACGGATCTCGCCGAGGATCATCGGGACGGCGTAGGTGCTGAATAAAACCCCGTGTCTCAAATCGAAATTGTTCAACGCCTTTACAAGCCCGAGGCAACCGACCTGAAACAGATCGTCCGGATCCGCGTTTGCGTTTGGGAAACGGTGAACCATCGAAAGGACAAGCCGCATATTCGCAAGCAAAAACGTTTCGCGCGCGGCTTTGTCCCCCTCTTTGATCCGTTTCAGGTATTCCGAGCTTTCTTTTTGCGTCAATTTCGGCAATTCGTTCGTGTCGATCCCGCAAATACTTACCTTTCGTGCCATACAGTCCTCCTATGTAAAAGGCACGAACATAGTATTCGACAAAAATATCCGTTTTATACAAATTTTGCCATTTCTTTTTTGAGTTTTCCGAGGACTTTCTTTTCGAGTCTCGATATGTAGGACTGCGAGATCCCCATCATATCCGCGATCTCCTTTTGCGTCTTTTCCTCGGTGTTCATAAGTCCGTAACGCATCTTGATGATCGCCTTTTCCCGCTTCGTCAGTGTCTCGAACGAGCGATAAAGCTCTTCGATCTCGTCCTTTTTCTCTATCTCTTTATAGACCGCGTCCGGCTCCGTCCCGACGACGTCGGACAAAAGAAGTTCGTTTCCTTCCACGTCCACGTTGATCGGTTCGTCCAACGAGATCTCGCATTTTCTTTTTACGACCTTTCTGAGGTGCATCAAAATTTCGTTTTCGATGCAACGCGACGCGAACGTCGCGAGTTTGATATTCTTCGTCGGGTCGAAGGATTGAACCGCTTTCATCAGTCCGATCGCGCCTATGGAGACGAGATCGCTGACGTCGCTGACGCTTCCTTCGAACTTTTTCGCGATATAGACGACCAAACGAAGATTATGCTCGACGATCTCGTTTTTCGCTTTCGGATCGCCCGCGCGACAGCGTTCAAGCGCGTCTCTTTCTTCTTCGGGCGTATAGGGCGCGGGCAACGACTCGCCGTAAATGAAAAAGACTTCTTTTCGGCGCGAAAACAAATCGAACTTCTCAAAGAATTTCCGTAACGCATTTTTGATTCTTTCAAGCATCTTTACCTCTCCTTATTTGTATGGCAGTATCACCGAGTACTCTTTCGGAAGGTCGGACAAGGCCGCCGTCACGTTAGTAAGTCTATTCTCACCGTCCTCCGAATATATCTTGATCTCCGGAATTTTCACGAGCGGGAGGACCTTGCTCCCGCTCGCCGTTCGGATCGGGATCGACCCCATCGTCGGAAGATTCGCGGCGTCGATGGATTTTTCATCGATCAAGATGACGTCGTTTCCGTCCTCGTCCGTCAAAAGATTCCCCGTGTCGAAAAGCGCGGAGAGTTCGAAACGTTTTTCACCGCAAACGAATTCCACCCTCGCCAGCTTGCTTACGGATCGCCTTTCCCTCAGCAAGCCGTTTATTTGGCGAAACGAATAGAGAAAAACGAAACAAGACGCGGCGACTGCGGCTACGATAAGCCCTCGATCCAATCCGATAAACGACAGTTTCAGCGTTCCGCCGAGGAAAAAGGACAGGACGCCGGCAAACGTGAAGTTGATAAAAGCATAAACGAAAGTAAAAATCAAGTATTCGCGAAGACTCCCCTTTCCGAAGAGGATCGCCGTCAAGAGAAACAGCGTCGCGATTTTATAGAGCAGCGCAAATCGAAGGACCAAAGGAGAAAGGAGCGCGAGTCCGCT
This sequence comes from Clostridia bacterium, assembly GCA_024685775.1. Classification (NCBI taxonomy): domain Bacteria; kingdom Bacillati; phylum Bacillota; class Clostridia; species Clostridia bacterium. The sequence continues at coordinate 81,342 of JAIKVL010000032.1, forward strand.
CCCGATCGTAGCGGCGAGAAGAAACCGACGAACTTCGGTTTTTCGCCGAACGGCGAGCGTCGCGGCGTACGACAAAAACAGATCCAAGCAAAAATTATCGATAAGTACCGCTTCGACGATGATCTCCATTCCTAAACTATAACACGCGCGCGCGTAGAAGTTTTTTAAAGAAAACGTCGAAAACGACCGACAAAAGACAAAAAAAAGGATCGGCGTTTTTCACCGATCCTTTCACAAAATCGTTACTTTTTCAATTTTTTCATAAAAGGAGGAAGATCGTTATCCGAAACCGGGATCCTGCCGCTGTCTTCATCAAAACGGCTGAACGGATTGCGCTTTTGCGCGAACGGACGATCCTGCCCGACGGGAGGTTCTTTGGAGAACCCGCCGCTTAAAGGCTGGGATTCCTTTTGGAGCGGGCGATTGATCGGAGGATAGGTCGTTTTCGAGCCGAATCCGCTCGGCTTCGTGCGAGTCGAGGACGCCGCGTGCTTAAATCCGGTCGCAATGATCGTTACGACGACTTTATTGCCGAGCGCTTCGTTCACGTCCGCTCCGAAAATAACCATCGATTCGGGATTCAAAACTCTTCTGACCATCATTCCGGCTTCCTCGACTTCGGAAAGTTCGAGGTTTTCGCCGCCCGTGATATTGAGGATCGCCGCGGTCGCCTCGCTGATATTCGTTTCGAGAAGCTTATTATTGACGGCAGCGCTGACCGCGTCCACCATGCGATTCTCGCCTTCCGCTTCGCCGATACCGATCAAAGCGAACCCTTTTTCTTTCAGGACCGTCTTCACGTCCGCGAAGTCAAGGTTGATCATCGAGGGTTTGACGATCAGATCCGCGATCCCCTGAATACCCTGACGCAAAACGTCGTCCGCAAAGGAGAACGCTTCGGAGAACTTCGTCCCCTTCGGCATGATTTCAAGCAATTTCTCGTTCGGAACGACGAGGAGCGTGTCGACGTACTGCCTGAGCTCGTTGATACCCGCTTCGGCTTGCGCGATCCTTCTTTCTCCTTCGAAACGGAAAGGCGTCGTCACGATGGCGATCGTCAGGATCCCAAGCTCGTGCGCGATGCTCGCGATGACGGGCGCGGCGCCCGTCCCCGTTCCACCGCCCATACCGGCGGTAATGAAAAGAAGATCCACTCCGTCGAGGAGTTTCTTGATAATCTCGCGGCTTTCTTCCGCGGCTTTTTTACCGATCGAAGGATTGGAACCCGCGCCGAGACCTTTCGTCAGTTGCGCGCCGAGAACGACTCTCTTGGGCGCGACGGAATAGATCAGATCCTGCTTATCGGTATTCGCAGACACGAATTCCGCGCTCGTGATTCCCGATTTGATCATGCGGTTGACCGCATTATTTCCCGCGCCGCCGACGCCGATCACGAGGATCTTACAAACGCGCTCGACCAAAACGTTCGGGTCAAGATCCGCGACGTCGCCTTCGAATAATCCACTTTCACTCGTATATTCTTCTTCCATACGAACCTCCTATTTGCCAAACAACTTTTTCAAAATGCCGAATCTATGCTTTTTCTCCGAACCTAACGCTTCCTTTAAGAGCCCGACCGCCGTCGCGTAGTACGGCTTATTCAAATTCGGGACGGAAGGCAAGACGTACTCGACCTTCCTCGAAAGAGCTTTCGACAGATATTCACGCGCGCCTCGAACGGATGAAAAACCACCGCCCGACAAATACAGCGTTGCGTCGGACGGCAGGTCGAACCGAAAAGCTTCCAACGCTTTTCCGATATACGACGCGACGTAATCGACGCATTCTTTAACCATTTCGTTTACTTCGCCGATCGGAAACGAATAGCGATTCGTCTCGTAATCGAACTCGTAAAAGCCCTCGTCCTTATATCCGAGATTGATGCGGCTCGACAGATATTCCGCCGCGCCGAAGGGGATCTCCAACGCTTCCGAAAGACCGGCGGGAACGAAGCCACCGCCGAGGGAAAACGTCTTCATTTCGAGGACGCCCGCGCCGCCGAGATAGAGGACGGTCGTCGCCAAATAGCCGATATCCGCGACCAAGACGCCCGACTCCCTTTCTTCCGCGCCGAACAAATGCGCCGCCGAAGCGTACTCCGATTGAAGAAAAGAGACGTCTTTGATCCCACACCGATAAAAGACCTGCTTCAAGTCGGAAAGGATCTCGGCGTAAGCGCCGATATAGGAAATTCGGCAGCGAAGCGAATTCGTAACGAGACCGACCGCGTCCGTCGCGCTTTCGCCCTCTTCGGTCAAAAACCCGATCGGAAGCGCGAGCAAGCGCACGCAATCTCCCGAAGAAAAGGGATCGTTAAAGGCATAAAGCTCGGAAAGATCGGTTGGCGTGATTTTTTTCTTTTTCGGAAAAGTGACGCGCGCGTTCACGACGCGATGCGCGCAAAACCCCGCGGGAATTCCGACGACGACGCTTTTTACTTTTCCGCACCCTCTTTCGATCCTGTCGATAAGTTTCGAGACGGTCGGGAAAAGCTCTTCCGGGCAAAGCCATTTTCCGTCCATATACCCGCTATACTCCATCTCGAAAGAACTCTTTACGGAAAAATTATCTTCCGAAAGTCTTTCCGCTCTGTACGCGCAAATGCTTTTCGAGCCAATATCGATAACGGTAACGTCTGACAAAAACGGCATACTACCCCCTATTTAGTTATTATAAAAGAAAATAGGGATATTGTCAATATTAAAACGAGCAATTAAAAAGCGAAAATGCGGTGATTCGGGGCGAAATCGTCACTCCAAATTTTCCATCCACTTATACGCGACGACGGACGAATCCTTATCGAGCGCGATATAGCCGCGGGAAAGATCTTTGGAAGTATCTTCCGAAGTATAGACATAGTTGCAAAGATAGAGCTGCTGATAGATCGAAGTGGAAAGCGACGTATCCAAAACGAGGATCACGCCGGTATTCGTCGTGATGTAAACGCGAAGGTTTTCGCCGTCTTCGCGAATATCGATCTTTTTGAAGAAGGTCAAAAAGCTCGTCCCGGACAAATCCAAAGCGGGCTCCTCCGCGGAAGACGCGATAACGGGAAGCAACGCTCCTTTTTTGTCCTCCGAAAAATCGAATTTCGAACCGACGAGCGAAAGCGCGCCGAGCGCGGGCGGATCGAAAGACACGCCTTCGACCTTGGTCGCTCCGTGCGCCAAAAATTCATCGTACGAAACGACTTCCAATATTTTCAAAGAAGAATCCACGATCGCGCCGCACGTCATATCCGAAGAAGCGATCTTCATGATCGCGGTGCGGACGGTCGCCTTAATGATGACTTTATTCGGAAAACGACGGACGATATCGAGGACTTCGACGTAAGGATTCGCCTTTTCGATCTCCGCTTTCGATTTCGCTTTATTGATCGAAATAATGCTTCGACCGATCGCGATCCCGGAAGACTCGCGAATATCCTCCTCGTTTATGAGATCGGAGGAGACCGCCGCTTCGACGGAAATATGGCGGACGACGAACACCGTGCAAGTCAAAAGGACCATCACGAGAATGACGATCAATAAACTTACAAAGACGGCGATCATTATGTTTGACTTTCTCATTATAACCTCTTTACGTCCGCTCCCAATTGATTCATAACGGTTTCGATCTTTTCGTATCCGCGGTCGATATGAAACGCGTTTTCGATCGTCGTGTAGCCCTCGGCTTTCACGCCCGCGATCACGAGCGCAGCCCCACCTCGGAGATCACCTGCGGAAACCGACGCGCCTTCGAGATTTCTAACCCCTCGAACGATCGCCGTTCGATCCTTCACCGTGATCAGCGCGCCCATTTTAATAAGCTCGCGAACGATGCGAAACCTCGTCTCGAAAACGTTCTCCACGATCACGCCCGTCCCTTCCGAAACCGACATCAAAGTCATCATCTGCGATTGAAGATCGGTCGGGAATCCGGGATACGGTTGAGTTTCGAGTTTATCGAAATTCCGCGTTCGTGCGTAACCGCGTACTATAATTTTATCACTTCGCGCGTCGATAAAGCAAGAGGATTTGCTCAATTTGAAAAGCAGGGGCTCGATATGCTCGGGCTGACAATTCGTCAAAGCGATCTCACCCCCGCAAGTCGCGCCGGCGATCAACAAGGTCCCCGCGACGATCCGATCCGGGATCGGTTCGTAGCTTACGCCGTGGAGTTTCTTCACCCCCTCGATCGTTATCGTCCCTCCTCCCGCTCCGCAGATTTTTCCACCCATCGCGTTTATGAAGTTTTGAAGATCGACGATCTCCGGTTCTTTCGCGGCGTTTCGAATGCGCGTCCTGCCCTTCGCGAGACTTGCGACCATCATAAGGTTTTCCGTCGCGCCGACGGACGGAAAGTCTAGCATAATGTCCGCGCCCTTTAAACGAGACGCGTCGCAATAGATCATCCCGTGACTTTCTTCGACCGCGATCCCGAGTTCCTGCAAACCTTTAATATGTATATCGAGCGGGCGAACGCCGATATCGCACCCTCCGGGGTACGCGACCGCCGCTTTCCCGAGCCGAGCGAGAACGGGGCCGAGAAGAAAGACCGACGATCGAAGTTCCTTCGCGAGATCGGTCGGGACGCTGAAACGCGACAAGTCCGTACTTTCGAGCGATACGACTCCGTCTTCAAACGACGCTTTCGTCCCGAGCGCCTGCACGATCTTCAACATATTTTTGACGTCGGTGATTTCGGGAACGTTCAGGATCTCGCACTTTTCTCCCGTCAAGACCGAAGCCGCGATCATCGGCAAAACGGCATTTTTCGCGGCTTTAAGGGCGTACTCGCCCCTCAAAACGGAGCCGCCTTTTACGAGCAATTTCGACATAGTTCATCTCCAAACGAAAAGATATTACATTTTATGGTCGTCGCCCGCAAAGTTGCCACCTTTTCGATTGATCGACAGAAGGACTCCGATCGCGGTCATAAAACTGACGAGCGAACTGCCGCCCGCGCTGACGAGCGGAAGCGGAAGCCCGGTCGGCGGGATGCACCCCGTGACGACGCAAAGATTGACCGCCGTCTGCACCGCGATAACCGAAGTAATCCCCGCGGAAAGAAGCGCGTCGAAACGATCGCGCGCCTTCCACGCCGTTTGGAATCCGAAACAGATCAAAGCGCCGAACGCCGTCATAACAAAAACGGCGCCGAAAAGGCCGAGTTCTTCCCCGATCACGGAAAAAATGAAATCCGATTCGGCGAAAGGTAAAAACAAATATTTTTGACGACTGCCGAAAAGCCCTACGCCGAAAAAGCCGCCTCTGCACAGCGCGTAATAGGACTGGATCAATTGATACCCTTCTCCTTTCGGAGACGCCCAAGGATCGAGAAACGCCGCCAAGCGTTTCAACCGATAGGGTTCGAGAAAGATCAAAAGCGGGATCGCCGCAAGGATCGGCAGCGCCAAAAGCGCGAGTTTTTTGATCTCGATCCCGCCTACGAGAAGCATAAACAACATCACGCATAGCACGCACATCGTTATGCTCATATTGGGTTCGAGCATTATGAGGACGCACATCGCCGCGCCGACCCCTCCGACGACGAAAAGATCCCGCCATCTCCCGATCCCTTTTTCGGACAAATAGGACGACGCGAAAACGACGTAGCCGAATTTCGCGATCTCGGACGGTTGCATCGTCATAAACCCGAGATTGATCCAGCGGCGCGCGCCGTAACTTTCCACGCCGAGCCCGGGGATAAAGATCACGACGAGAAGAAGAAACGAAACCGCGAGAATGACGTAACGGATCTTTTTGATCGTCTGCGTTTTCACTCTCGAAACGCCGAACATCGCCGCCGTTCCGACGAAGAGCGCGACAGTCTGCTTCTTGACGTAATAAAACGAATCGCCGAAATTCTTTTTCGCGACGTAGGAACTCGCGCTGTAAATCATCAACAGACCGAAAAGCGCGATCCCGAGCGTCAAAACGACGATCTTTCCGTTCAACACCCGATAAAAACGCTCGGACGGCGACGAGCCCAAGGAAAGAAAGGGTTTAACGGATAAGTCGCGCGCCGTGCTTTTCGAGTAACGCATTGAATCGCTCCCCCCTTTCTACGTAATCGGAATATCGGTCGAAAGACGCCGAAGCCGGCGAAAACAGCAACGCCGAAAGCGGATCGCTCTTAAAATGGATCAAACAGCTTTCGAGGTCGGGCATCAAAACGCATTTCGCGCGAAACGCGGGATCCGCCGAAGAATAGATCTCCGCAGCGTTTGCGCCCGTAAGATAAACCCGCTCGATCCGAGGTCCGATCCCTTCCGACAAGCGCGCGTACGACTCGCCCTTATCACTTCCTCCGAGGATTAAAGCCGTCGGTGTTTCCCGCAACGAGCAAGCGAAAAGCGTCGCGTCGATATTCGTTCCTTTGCTGTCGTTGAAAACCTCTGCGCCGCAAAACGTCCCGACGAATTCGTTTCGAAACGGCGGAAGTTTTACCGACGAATACGCTTTCAAATACTTCCGATCCGGTCGAAAGACGCTCGAAGATAACGCGAAAGCGCATAGAAAATCGAGATCGAAGGCTTTCCCGCGCGAAATTTCGGGCAGACGAAACCTTCCCGCCGCGCAAACGATCTCGCGACCGATCAAGCGATAATCCGCGCCTTCGGAAAGCCCGTATGTATAATCCGCGGAAACGGAGGCTTGATTCCGATCGTCCGCGTTTTTAACGGAATACTTCGCGTTTTTCAGAAGCGAAAGTTTGATAGAGCGATACCGCTCTTTCGTCAAGTGACGATCGAGGTGATCTTCACCGACGTTCGTCAAACACGCCGCAAAGGGTTCGAAGACGACGCTCTGCTCGATTTGAAAACTGCTGATTTCGAGGACGACGAGATCACGCGATCGGATCTTCGCCGCTTGGAAAATAAACGGAACGCCGATATTTCCCAAAACGTAGGTTTTCCGCTCTGTCGAAAGCATTTCTCCGAGGATCGAGCAGACGGTCGTTTTCCCGTTCGTTCCGCTGACGGCAAAAACGTTTTTGCTCTTGCAGTTGAGAAACGCGAGATCGATTTCGGAAAGGACGGGGATCCCGTTTTCACGGAGCCTCGACAGCAACGCGTGCTTTAAGGAAATCCCGGGACTTACGACCGCAAAATCCAAACGCGAAAGATCCGACGCACCGAAGGTAGAGGAAGAAAAATCGTCGTAAACGACGCACCTTGCCCCTCTCTTCTCCAAAAACGATTTACTCGCTTTCCCGCTTTCTCCGAGACCGATTATCAAGACGTTTTTATTTTCATAACGCATAGAGTCCGACCACCACCGACAGAATTGCAAGCGCGCCCATCATCAAAGTGATCGTAAAATAGAGGTTGCAGATCTTCGCTTCGCCGAGCCCTTTCTTTTCGAGATGATGGTGAAAAGGTGCCATCAGGAAGATTCGCTTTCCGCGCGTCCATTTGAAATAGGCGACTTGCAATACTATGGATATGCCCGAAACGACGTACGTTATTCCGACGAAAAGGATCAAAAACGGCTGTTTTGTAAAAAGCGCGATCGCCGCGGACGCGCCGCCGAGCGCAAGCGACCCCGTATCTCCCATAAAAATGCTCGCGCGATTCGTGTTAAAAAGCAAAAACGCCGCGACGCCCCCGATCAAAGCGAACGTAAAAAAGATCAACGTCGGCTCCGCTTCCGAAGTAAATAAACAGATAATTTGGACGACGCCGAACGTAAACAAATAAACGAGAGAGGTATTGGACGCGAGACCGTCGATCCCGTCCGTCAGATTCACGCAATTGGAAAGCGCGAGATAGACGAACGCCGCGAACGGAACGTAAAAGACTCCGAAGTCGACCTCTTTCCCGTAAAAAGGAAGAAAAACCCCGCTTCCGATCCTCCGAAACGCATAAAAGGAAACGATCAACGCGATCGCGACCTGCCCGACGATCTTTTGATAGGGTCTGAGCCCCATATTGTCTTTCGTTCGGATCTTGATAAAATCGTCCAAGAAACCGAGAACGGAAAAAGAAACCGTAACGAACGCGGCGATGAGTCCGACGGACAATCCGCGATCTACGGAAAAAGCGATCACGGTCAAAAGCGAAGGTACGAGGAAGATAAAACCGCCGAAAGTCGGCGTTCCCGCTTTCGCCGCGTGCTGCTCGACGTAAGACAAGATGGGTTGTCCCGCATGCAACCGCTTCGCAAGCCGAATCACGAGAGGCGCAAAGACGACGCCCACGAGAAAAGATGTCAGAAGCGCGAGGATCGCGCCGATGATCGTTCCGAATTTTTCCAAGAAACACCTACTCTTCTAATTCTCGGAGAATTTCTTCGTCGCTATACGGTTTTTTTTCGCCTTGAATATCCATATAGGTTTCGTGACCCTTTCCCGCGATCACGATAACGTCGCCGCTTTTCGAAAGCTCGAAAGCTCTATGGATCGCTGCGGCGCGATCGAGGACGATCTCGAATTTCGAGCCGCTCGGGATTCCGGATGCGATCTCGGATGCGATTGTTTCTTCCTTTTCAAACCTCGGATTATCGTTCGTCACGATCGTAAAATCGGAATACTCCGACGCGATCTTTCCCATCAGCGGACGCTTGGTTTTATCGCGATTTCCTCCGCATCCGAAGACGGTAAAGACGCTGCCGTCCGCGCGAGAGCGAACCGCTCTCAAAAGATTCGACAGTCCGTCCGGAGTATGCGCGTAGTCGATCACGACGCGCCTCTCTCTCAAATACCGAACGTCATACCGACCGGGGATCTTTTCCATATTCGCAAGCGCCTTTTTGATCGTCTCCGCGCCGATTCCCATATACATTGCCGTAGCGGTCGCAGCCATAATATTATACACGTTGAATATTCCACAAAGCGGACATACGATATCGAATATGCAATCGAACGCATTGATCGTAAAGGACAGACCTTTTTCCCCGTCTTCCACGTCGATCGCGAAGACGTCCGCAGGGTTATCGATCCCGTAAGAAATCGTCGGAACTTTCGGGTCTTCCAGCAATCGAACGGCATAAGGATCGTCGGAATTTACGACGGCAAGCGCCGTGTTCGGATGGCAAAAGTACGAAAGCTTTACGTCCGCATATCGCTTCATATTCCCGAAAAAATCCAAATGATCTTGGGTTATATTCGTCAAAATCCCCGCTTTCGCCTTAATTCCCGCGAGTTTATCGTAATGAATCGCGTGTGCGGACGCTTCCATAAAGACGTACTCGACGCCCTGCTTAAACATCCGAGACAAATTATAATGCAAATCGATCGGATCAGGCGTCGTCAAGACTCCTTCCTTTCTCTCGCCGTCGATCTTATAACCGAGCGTCCCGACGGTCGCGGTCTTAAATCCGGCGTATGAAAAGATCGAAGACAGAATTTCCGTCGTCGAAGTCTTCCCGTTCGTACCTACGACGGTAACGACGTTCATCTTCCCCGCCGGATTATCATACAAGTTACCACAGGCGATGGCAAATGCTTTCCTTGCGTTTTTAACGAGAAACAAGGGGATAGAAACGGGGATTTCCCGCTCGGAGACGATCGCCGCGGCTCCGTTTCTTTCCGCTTCTGCGGCGAATTCCGCGCCGTCGAACGCGCTTCCTTTCAGGCAGAAAAAGAGCTTACCGTCTACGGATTTTCGACTGTCCGACTCGACGCCCACGGCGTCCGTTTTCTTATAGTTTTCGACCTTCACGATCTCAACGTTCGCAAGCAATTTCAATACGTCCATTTCTATTCCTCCGACAGCGCGATCCAAGCGATCGTGTTTTCGTTTACGGTCTTACCCGCTTCGGGATACATCGCGACGACCGTTCCGCCGCTCCCGGTCAACTCGTACGTCAACCCGAATTTATTCAAAGTTTTGATCGCTTCGCCCGCGCGCAATCCTACAAGGTTCGGCATCTCGAAATAGGTATGCGATTGAACGCTCTCGGTCGGTCGAATCTCCTTATAATCGAAGATCCTTGAAAAGATCTGTCCGACGTAAGGCGCGGCGACCAAACTCCCGTAATAACGATACCCCTCGGGCTCGTCGACCATAAAATAGACGACGTACTCGGGATCCTCCACCGTACTGAACCCGATAAACGAAGAGACGTATTTCCCTGCGGCGATTCCACCGCCCGCGTACTTTTGCGCCGTCCCCGTCTTTCCGCCGATCGAATAACCGCTGACGCCGGCAAGCTTCCCGCTCCCCAGCGAAACGACGTTCTTCAATAACTTCCGAACGATCCCGCTCGTTTCACTCGAAACGACCGTTCGTTTCACCGAAGGATACTTCCTCAAAACGACGTTGCCTCTTTCATCCGAAACGCTTTTCAGCAGATACGGCGTAACGAGCGAACCTCCGTTTACAGCGGCGGCAGTCGCCGCGACGAGCTGCATCGGCGTGATCGCGATCGCCTGACCGAAGCCGATACGAGCCGCGTCGACGGGTTTGACCGATTCCTTTTTCAAGAGGATGGAAGAGGTTTCCCCCGTAAAATCGATGCCCGTTTTGGCGCGCAAACCGAACGCTTCGAAGTAGGAATACAATCGCTCCACACCGATCCGCTCGGCAAGCTCCATAAAAACGCAGTTGCAGCTGTTTTGCACGCCCTCGGCGAACGTTTGACTCCCGTGCCCGATCGATTTCCAGCATTTGATTCTTTTCCCATCCACGATCTTGCCGCCCGTGCAATAAAAGCGATCCTTTTCGCTAACCACGCCGAGCGACAGCGCAATCGCCGTCGTTAAGATCTTAAAAGTCGATCCGGGTTCATAGACCGAGGAGATCGCGTTCAACTTCATTTTTTCGAATAACGCCGCGACTTTCGATCGGTCGATATGATTCAGATCGAAAGAAGGCGCCTGCGCCATCGCGAGGATCTCGCCCGTTTTCGCATTCATCACGACGCAATTCGCGCTTTTCGCATTATATTCCGAAAGCGCGGAATTTACGGCGTTTTCGGCGAAAAATTGAATATACGCGTCAATCGTCAAAGAGACGTTCAATCCATCCGTCGCGGGGAGATATTCGACGTTTCCGCTGAGCTCTTTCCCGACGAGATCGGTTTCCGTCAGTTCCTTGCCGTCCTGCCCCGCCAAATATGTGTCGTAATACGCTTCGAGTCCGGACTGCCCCCTGCCGTCCGCGTTTACGAATCCCATGAGCTGCGACATATAATTTCCGAATTTGTAATAGCGTTGGACGTCGCGGCTGAAATACATTCCGTCCGCGCCGCTGTCTTTCAAAGCGCGCATCTCTTCTTTTGAGATTTTTTTCGCAACCGTGATTTCGGAAACGCCGCGTTTCGATATTTTCTCACGGATAGACGAAAAATCCTTTCCGAGGACGTCGGAAATCGCGCGCGCCGTCTGATCCGAGGAAGTCGTCGAATTCGGTCTGACGTACAGCGTATAGGTCGTGTTGCATCCGGCGAGAACGACACCGTTTCGATCGGTGATATTTCCGCGAACGGCTTTCAAAGGAACGTCGCGCGTCCATTGATCGAGCGCGCGGGCTTGCAAGGTTTTACCTTGGACGATCTGCAAATAAAAAAGTTTTCCGAATACGGTTAAAAAAATAAAGGTTATCAGCGCAAGTATCGCAAATAACCTTCTTTTGATCTTAAATTGTGATATGAAACTCAACTGCCGTCAGCCTCCGAAGCGATCGTTCAACCAAGTGCAGAACTTGTCGAATCCTTTTTCTTTCTCTTCGGTTTTTTGAATGGTCTCCGGTATTTCGATCGCGGCGATCTCTCCGTTTTTCAACATAACGTAGGTTTCACCGCCGATTTTCGCTTGTTGCTCTTCCGCGGCGCTGACGTTCGGATCCTCTTGATTTTCCGCGCTTGCGGAAACCGCCGTTCCCGTCGACGCCATTTTAGCCGTTTTCACGGACTCCGCCTTGAAGTCGACGAGCGAAAGCGTGACCCCGATCATCGCCACGACGGCGAGAACGATATACGCGATCGCAAACGGCATCTTTTTCTTGCTGATCATCCGTTTTTCTTTCTTTTGCTCCGACGCGTGTTTTCTGTCCCACATTCTGTCGAAGTTATTATCCGCCGCTTCCATGCTTGCCTGATACGCCCCGTAGCGCGCCTCATCCGAACGCTCCAAACGGCTCTTGGACGACCTTCTTTCGAGAGAGTTCATAAGTCTGTTGCGGTCTTCGTCCGAAGTACGCAGCTTTTCGCTTTCGTAATAAGAATCCGAATAGCGGTCTTCACAGCGACCCGCGCCGAAACGATCGGCGTCGACGCGCCCACGGTTAAACGAATAGCGATCGCGATTTCTTCCGCAATCGATATCGGCGTCCGAATACCTATCGTAACGATTTGCCACTAACATCTTATTCCCTCCTTTTTTACAGTATTCCTTTTTTCTCCGCGATCCTGAGCTTCGCGCTTTTGGCTCGCGGGTTTCGTTCAAGTTCCTCGGTTGACGCGACGATCGGTTTTTTCGTCACGATATCGACTTCGCTGACCTTTCCGCAGGTGCAGATCGGCGTCCTCGGCGGACAAATGCAATCGAGTTCCGCATATTTCATCGCCTGCTTCACGATCCTGTCTTCCAGCGAATGGAAGGTAATGACCGCGATCCGCCCGCCCGGTTTCAATAGTTTGATCCCTTGAAGGACGGCTTCGTACAGCCCGTTCAGTTCTCCGTTCACTTCGATGCGGATCGCCTGAAAAACGCGTTTTGCGGGATGCGAACCGCCGTAACGGACTTTGGGCGGGATCGATCGTTCGATGATCCCGACGAGTTCACCCGTCGTCTTGATCGGAGAAATCGCCCGCTGTTTTACGATATTCGCGGCGATTTTTCTCGCATACGGTTCTTCGCCGAACTTGAAAAATATCTCCGTCAGTTCTTTTTCCGAATACTCGTTTACGACCTTTTCCGCCGAAAACGATCGATCTTTATCCATTCTCATATCGAGCGGCGCGTCGAATCGGTAGGAAAAGCCGCGGCTCGGAGTGTCGAGCTGGTAGGAAGAAACGCCGAGATCCATCAATATTCCGTCCAACGGGTCTCCGTCCCACTCGTTCAACACGTTCTTGAAATCGTCGTGAAAGTAGGTAACGCCGTCGCCGAGCACGCTTTTCGCGAAAGACAACGCGTCCGCGTCCTTATCGACCGCATACAGTTTTCCCGACGTAAGCTTTTTTAAGATCCGAGAACTGTGTCCCGCGCCGCCGAGGGTGCAATCGAGATAAACACCGTTCGGCTTGACGGCGAGACCTTCGACGGTCTCCTCCGCCATAACGGGGATATGCGCGAACTCAGCCATTATTTCAGAGCCTTGAAGTCCGCCATATTGGATTGCGAAACGGACTTATCCCTTCTCTTCGAATAATTCTCGGCGCTCCATATTTCGAGCTTATTGACGACGCCGACGAAGACGATCTCGTCTTTCAAACCGACGCGCTCACGCATCGCAAGGGGGATCTGATAGCGATCCTGACTATCCGCCGTAAACGGATAAATGTTCGAAAACATTTCACGAACGCTGTCGTACGCGTCGCCGTCGAAGACTTCGAGGTCGGCGTACTTTTCGGAGAGCTTGTCCATCATATCTTCGGTATAGACCACAAGATAATCCCCGGCGCCGTAGCCGATCGAAAGATTATGCCCGAGCAATTCTTTAATCCTTGCCGGGATGCGTACTCTTCCTTTCGGGTCGATCTGATAATTATAGGTGCCGGTGATGATACTCCTCAAAGACCTACTCCTCCTTGTCCATATCATATCACTTTTCATCCACTTTCGTCCACTATTTTTGAAAAATAATTAAAAAAATTTTATTTTTCTTCAAAAATATCAATATATAGTATTTTTCAAATTATAAAAACACAATATATTGATTCGCTGGCGTGGTCAAAAGTGGATCGCAGAAAACAAAAAGCGATTCAACATATCAAAATATGCGAGAAAACAACTATAAAAAACGCGCTTTCACGGTCTTCGGAAAGCGCGATTGCTGATCGAGTGGTCAAAAATGGATATTTATTCGGAGATCGGAATCAAAGAGAAATCGACGAGATCGCAGCTCGTCAAATAATACGTCGTTCCGTCGATATAGACCTGCCTTTTCGCATAGGAATTCCCGTGCAAATGCCCGTACACGACTTTTTCGACCCCGTACGCGGAAAACAATTTCGTAACGTCCGTCGGTTGGCGATCTACGAGAAAAGGCGGATAATGCGCCATGCCGATCACGACGTCGCCCTCTTTTCTCTCTTTTTGCATCGCTTGCAAAGAAAGCTCCAACCTTAAAAGCTCGCGGTGATAGATCTTTTCGTCTTCTTCGGTCTCGAATTCGAGCGTCCAACCGCGAGAACCGCAAAACAAATACTTTCCGACGCGGATCACGTCATTTTGGATCGCGCGCATCGTTTGCGGGAGAATACCCCGCACCTTTCCGATCGACTGCCACCAATAATCGTGATTCCCTTTCAAAAGGATTTTCGTTCCGGGAAGTTCGGCGATCGAAAAAAGGTCGGGCTTCGCCTCTTCCAGCGTCATTCCCCAAGAAATATCGCCGGAGATCAAGACCACGTCTTCTTCCGAAACCTTTTCGATCCAATCCTTTTTGATCTTATCGAAATGCCCTTCCCATTTTTTGCCGAAAACGTCCATCGGCTTGTCCACGTTATTCCCGAGATGCAGATCGGAGATAGAATAAATCATAGTTTAATCATAGCATAAACCCGCGCGTTTTACAAGTTTTTTGAAGCGCGCGGGCAAACGCTTTGACGTTATCTCGGAAAAAGCGGCAGATCGAAAAACCCTTCGCAGATCTCCTCCTGATACTCCTGACAAGGCGGTATGTAGCAATACCCGTAAGACGGGACCAAAAGTTCGACGTCCATCACGACTTTCAAAATGACCGTTACGCAAAGCGTGATCTCGAACTGACCGTCCGAAAGATACGACCCTTCCGCGGATACCGCGTTTACGACCGCGACGATCTCATACGGGATTACCGAAGGTTCGGGAACGCGCAGCAGGACGTCGCGAGAAAGCGTAAGGCTCGAAACTCCGGTCGCCTGCGTTCCGTTCGCGTCCGTAAACGCGACTTGAAGCGGGATCGTCACGTTCGCCTGAACGCGACTGCAACCCGGGCTTTCACTCGCCGGCGTAACGACGAGATCGGAGACGGTGCCCGTCGAAGAAGAGCTTCGCGCCGAGACGAACGCGAACGGCTCCGAAACCTCCGCGGGCGTCGTGCTTTGAAGCGCGACCACTTGATCGGATAACGTTTCTTGCTTGATACAGGCGTCAAAAACCTTCTTGACTTCGATGCAAACCTTTTCGCAAAGCCCGTTTACGGCGTTTCCAACGATCGGCCCCGGCATGCGATCGGGTCGAACATTGTTAGAAAAAGACATAGAATTACCTCCTTTTTATTTCACTATTGAATTATATGAAAAGAGGTCGTCAAACGTGAAAAAACGGAATTCTGAATTAAAAACGAAAAAAATCAGTCCGCTTGCAAAAGATCGGAAAGATGCGAAAGAAGCTCGTTTCTGCCCTCACCGGAGAAAGAAGAAGCGACGAAGACGTCAGAGACCGGAAGAGAAAAAGCGTCCGCGATCTTTTTTGCGGCGGCTTTGCGATTCATTTTCGAAAGTTTATCGGCTTTCGTCGCGACCACCGTAAACGGAAGATCGTAATAGCGAAAATATTCGGCGAGAGAAAGATCCAAAGGGCTCGGATCGTGGCGGATATCGACAAGCAAGACGACGTGTTTCAACGCTTTCGATTCGCGGAGATAAAACTCGATGATCTCCTTCCAAGAATCTTTCTCTTTGTCCGTCACCTTCGCGTAACCGTAGCCCGGAAGATCGACGAGATAAAACTCGCCTTTGTTGATATTGAAATAATTCAACATTCTCGTGCGACCGGGTTCGGAAGACGATCTCGCAAGTTTTTTGCGATTCGTCAGCATATTGATAAAAGAAGACTTTCCGACGTTAGAACGTCCGGCGATCGCGATCTCGGGAACTTTCTCCTGATAGATTTTCTTTTGGACGACGCTCGTTTCGTACTCGGCGGAAAGAATTCTGATCATTTTATCAATAAAGAATAAACTTCGCGGATCTCGTTAACGTAACAAAACTTGATCTTTTCGCGAAGATTTTCGGGGATATCTTTTACGTCCTTTTCGTTCCCCGACGGCAAAATAATATTCTTGATCCCGTTTCGAAGCGCGGCGAGACACTTTTCCTTAACGCCGCCGATCGGCGTAATGCGACCGAGAAGCGTGATCTCGCCCGTGATCGCGTAATCCCCGCGCACGGTTTGATTCGTCAGCGCGGAATAGACCGCGGTCGAGATCGCCGCGCCCGCGGACGGTCCGTCTTTCGGAACCGCGCCTTCGGGGAAATGGATGAAGACGTCCTTTTCCGAAAGGTCTCCGTCTCCGAGAGAGGAACGGATCACCTCTTTTCGAGCGTTCGCGATCGCGATCTCCACGGATTCCTTCATAACGTTCCCGAGATTTCCGGTAACGATCTTTTTATCTTTTCCTTTGATGACGCTGCACTCGACGTCCAACATTTCGCCGCCGTTTTCCGTCCAAGCAAGCCCGTGGACGACGCCGACGCGATCCGATTTCAAAATCTCGTCGTCCGAAAAACGCGGAATCCCGAGATAGGTTTCGAGGTCTTTTTCTTCAACGGTAAGCGTCTTTTCGCCCTCGACGGCTTTGACCGCAAACTTACGAAGGATCTTTCCGATCAACTGTTCGAGCTTACGAACGCCGGCTTCGCGCGTGTAATGCTCGATCATAGCGGCGATCGCTCCGTCCGTCAACGTCACGCTTCCTTCTTCGAGCCCGAGATTTTTAAGGGCTTTCGGAAGCAAGAACTTTTGAGCGATCACGGTTTTTTCTTCGGGCGTATAACTGCCGAGCTCGATGATCTCCATCCTGTCCAAAAGCGGGCGGGACATCGTCGAAAGCGAATTCGCCGTCGTTATAAACATAACCTTGGAAAGGTCGAACGGAAGATCGATATAGTGATCCTGAAAGGTGGAATTTTGCTTCGGATCCAAGACTTCAAGAAGCGCGTTCGAAGGGTCGCCCTTATAATCCGCGCCGAGTTTATCGATCTCGTCGAGCAAGAAGACGGGATTAGACGTCCCCGCCTTTTTGATCCCGGCAATGATCCTGCCGGGCATAGAGCCTATGTAGGTGCGGCGATGACCGCGAATCTCCGCCTCGTCGTGAACGCCGCCGAGACTCGCGCGAACGTATTCTCTTCCGAGAGCGCGCGCGATAGACGCGACGATCGAAGTCTTACCGACGCCCGGAGGTCCGACCAGACAAAGAATATTCGTCGTCTCGCCCTTTCCGAGCGCATGAACGGCGAGATATTCGATAATTCTCTCTTTAACGTCGTTTATACCGAAATGATCTTCATCCAAAATTCGGCGAGCTTTTTCAATATCGACGGTCTCTTCGCTGAACTTACCCCACGGAAGCGCGAGAACGGTGTCGATATAATTTTTGCAAACGAAACTTTCGGGGCTGCCCGTTTGAAGCGAGAGCATCTTGGAAAGCTCCTTTTTGAGCTTTTCTTTTACCTCGTCGGAAGCGTTCAATTCTTCGATCGCCTGCGTATATTTTTCCTCTTCGTCGTCACCGCCGTAAAGCTCTTCGTTGATGACTTTCAGTTCTTCGCGAAGATAATATTCTCTTTGACTCTTATCGATATTTTCCTGAACTTTGCGCTCGATCTCGTCGCGAATTTTGGATTGATCGAGTTGGACGCCGATCGCGACGGCGACCTTTTCAAGGCGTTCGCTCGTCCGCTTCGCGTAAAAGAGATCGTTCGGATCGATCGCGTGAAACGCGGCGCCGTACATATTGATCCAGCGATCCGCATCATTCTCGTCAAAGGGCGGAAGCTCGCGATAGATCTTCTCCGCGTTTTGCGCCGTTCCGAGCTTTTTGATCCCCGAAGAAATCAGCTCGCCATACGCCGCGGCGGTCTCTTGATCGCAATCGTTTTCGTAAGGATAATCCGATATTTTCGCGTAAGGAATATCATCGGAAAATGCGATCTCCAACAAATGAACGCGCGTGATCGAGCGGCCGAAAAAGGCTTGCGTTTCGCCCTTCGGAACGGTTCGATTGATCGTAACGAGCGTCCCGATTTTCTCCTCTGCGGAAAGATCGTCCGTAGCGACGAACGAAGTCCCCGGCAAAAGGACGGCGGCATACTTGTCGTCGTACATACGCTTGTCGATATTCAAACCGACGTCGTTATCGGGAAGGATCGCTTTCTTAAAACCGATCAAAACCGGATAAAAATCTTTGAGTGAGTCATTCTCGCTTAAAGCAATAACGTTTTCGTTCATCATTCGTACTCCGATCGTTACGCGGAACGCTTATAAATGATCGTCGGTTGCGCGGCTTTCTTTATGGAATCGGAAGTAATAACAACCTTTTCCACGTCGGCATTCCCCGGAAGATCGAACATAACGTCGAGCATAACGTCTTCCAAAATACAGCGAAGACCTCTCGCGCCCGTTTTGAGTTCGATCGCCTTTTTCGCAACCTCTCTGATCGCATCATCGTCAAAATCAAGTTCGACGTGATCGAAACCGAAAAGCTTCTTATACTGCTTCGTAAGCGCGTTTTTCGGCTCGGTAAGGATCTTTACGAGCGCTTCTTCGTCCAAGGCGTTCAGTCCGACGACGATCGGCACTCTGCCGACGAATTCGGGGATCAAACCGAACTTGATGAGATCGTCCGGTTGGACGTCTTTGATCATATCCGCGTAACTATGCTCCGCCTTGACGGAAACCGCCGCGCCGAATCCGAGCGACGAGGTATCTTTTCTCTTTTCCACGATCTTATCGAGTCCGACGAACGCGCCTCCGCAAATAAAGAGGATATTCGTCGTGTCGATTTGAATGCATTCCTGCTGCGGATGTTTTCTGCCGCCCTGCGGGGGGACGCTGGCAACCGTGCTTTCGATGATCTTCAAAAGCGCCTGTTGCACCCCTTCTCCGCTGACGTCGCGCGTGATAGAGACGTTCTCCCCCTTTCTCGCGATCTTGTCGATCTCGTCGATATAGACGATGCCTCTTTCCGCGAGTTTCACGTCGTAATTCGCCGCTTGGATCAATTTCAAAAGGATATTCTCCACGTCGTCGCCGACGTAACCCGCTTCGGTAAGCGTCGTTGCGTCCGCAACGGCAAACGGGACTTTCAAAATACCCGCAAGAGTCTTGGCGAGAAGAGTTTTTCCGCTTCCCGTGGGTCCGAGCAGCAGGACGTTGCTCTTTTCGAGGACGACGCCGTCCGATGCGTCCATATTCTTGTCGATCCGCTTATAGTGATTGTACACCGCGACGGAAAGCGTCCTTTTCGCTTCTTCCTGACCGACGATATACTCATCCAACTTCTCTTTGATCTCTTTCGGCGTGGGGAGCACATCTCTTTCCGCGGCGGGCTCTTCGATTTGTTCGGACTGCAAAATATCGGAGCAGAGACGCACGCATTCATCGCAAATATACGCGCCGCTCTCCGAACCGATCATCCGCTTAACGTCTTTATCCGCTCTTCCGCAAAAAGAACATCTGTTTCCTTCTTCTATTTTCACTCTTTTCCCACTCCTAAATGATTCGCGCTTTATCTGTTATAATAGATCTTGTCGATCAAACCGTATTGAAGGGCTTCTTCCGCGCTCATAAAATTATCCCTTTCCGTGTCGTTGCAAACCTTTTCATAGGGTTGCCCGGTGCGCTCGGACAAAATACGGTTCAATTTTTCTTTGGTCCTCAAAAGATGATCGGTATAGATCGCGACGTCCGTCGCCTGACCGCTGATTCCGCCCGAAACGAGAACTTGGTGGATCATAATATCCGCGTTCGGAAGCGCGAATCTCTTTCCTTTCGTTCCCGCGGAAAGAAGAAGCGCGCCCATACTCATCGCGTTACCGATGCAGATCGTGTTTACGTCACACTTGATATAATTCATCGTGTCGTAGATCGCGAGCCCGTCCGAAACGGAGCCGCCCGGGCTGTTGATATAAAGGCAGATGTCCTTCGAAGGATCTTTCGCTTCGAGATAGATCATTTGAGCGATAATGCTGTTTGCGGTGTCGGAATCGATCGCGCCCGAAAGGAAAATGATCCTGTCTTCAAGCAAACGGGAGTAAATGTCGTATTGTCTTTCGCCCCTGTTCGTTTGATCGATAACGTATGGAATAATATTTTTGATCTTCTTATCTTCCACTTGTCTATCTCCTTATGCTTTTAATTTATTGGCAAAAAACCGAATTCTATTCCTTCAAATCGTTATGTTCGGAGAGGAATTTGATAATCTTATCCGTCATAAGGGTGTTGAGGATATAATCGGCTTCGTCTTGCTTCATATTTCTTCTGTAATCGCCGGTCTTTTTACCCGCGGAAGCCGCTCTGACTTCGATCGCCGCTTCGAAATCCGCTTGGGTAACTTGGATGTTCTCTTTTTCGACGATGTGATTCATAATAAAGCGGGTCGTTTCGCGATCTTTCGCTTCGGCTTTATAGCCGTCGATCAGATCCTGCTCGGTCTTCCCGATATACTTCAAATAGGTCGCGAAAGGAATGCCTTGGCTTTCCATATTGTGGCGCATATCCGCAAGCATATTCTGGGCTCTTTGGTCGATGAGCGCGGCAGACAATTCGATCGAGTTGTTTTTGATCAAAGCTTCGACGATGCGGTTCGAGGTCGCGATCTCGGCGTTCTTGGTTTCGCGCTCTTCCGCTTTCTTGCGGATATCCGCTTTATAAGCTTCAAGGGTGTCGAATTCGCTGACGTCTTTCGCGAAATCATCGTCCAACTCGGGGAGTTTCTTCTCTTTAACGGTGTTCACTTTGCAAGCGAAGACCGCTTCTTTACCCGCGAGATCCTTCGCGCCGTAATCTCCCGGGAAAGTGACTTTGACGTCTCTTTCCTCGCCCGCTTTCGCGCCGACGAGTTGATCTTCGAAACCGGGGATGAACGCGCCGCTTCCGATCACGAGATCTTGCTTTTCCGCGGTGCCTCCGTCGAACTTGACGCCGTCGATCGAGCCGCTGTAATCAAGGTTGATCTGATCGCCGTTCTTGACTTCGCGATCGACGACCTCCCAAAAGCCCGCTCTGTCGCGAGCGGCGGCGACTTCGCGCTCGACCGCGCCGTCCACGTCCGGCAAAACCTTTTGGATTTCGAGACCGGTGTATTTGATTTCGACGTCGGAAGGCATATACGCGACGGTCAAACTAAACGAAACTTTTCCGTTTTCGAGAGCGGAGACGTCAAGCGCGGGACGCATCGCGAGCTTCGCGTAGTCGACGGTCTTGCTTTCCATCAAAGCGTTATAGACTTCGTTCACGGCGACTTCTTCGGTGTCGGAGACGAAAACGTCTTTTCCGTAGGTATTTTCGATAACCGATTTGGGAGCGTGTCCTTTTCTGAATCCGACGATGTTGAACTTACCTTTATTTTGGATATACGCAAGTTCTTCAAACGCTTTCCAAGCTTCGCCTTCAACGGTGAAGGCATAAACTTCGGTCAAATTGTCGGACTTTTCGACGGTGTAAGCGAGGTCGAAATCTTTCGTTTGCGCGCCGATTTTAACGGTTACTTTCAATGTATTGTTGCTCATTAGGTAATTCCTCCGTAAATAATTGCAGGTATATACTAACATAAATATATTTATGCGCGCAAGCAATTTGACCGATCAAGGGTAAAATCTTCCGAAAGAACACTCTTTTATCCATCGAAAACCGAGCGCGCAACGCAAGACGGAAAGGGAAATAATGATTGAAATAAAGCATTCTCCTATGCTACAATAACGATATGCCAAGCGATTTCATTACGCTAAACGCCCTCGCCCGCGAACTGAACAACACGCTCGCAGGCGGGAAAATACGAAGGATCTGCCAGCCCGAGAAGGACGAGATCACACTCAGCGTTTTCAACGGAAAAACCAATCTTTTATTGGTCGTCAGCGCGAATCCGAATTCTCCGCGCGTCCATTTGACGACGACGAAAAAAGAGAATCCCTATGCGGCGCCCCCTCTTCTCATGATTCTCCGAAAATACGTCGGAGCCGCCGTCATCAAAAACGTCTCCACCCTCGCGAACGACAGGATTCTCAGATTTACTCTGCAATCCAGAAACGAAATGTTCGACGATGAAACCTTCTATCTCGTTTGCGAGCTCATGGGTCGTTACAGCAACCTCATTCTTTTGAACGAAGACGGCCGCATTCTCGATTCGCTGCATAAGCTCGTCCCGGACGAGCAGCAAAAAAGGCAGATCCTGCCGAACGCCTTCTATCTCCCGCCCGAACAGAACAAAGTCTTCATCGGCGACAAAGAAGGATTGAAAAACGCGCTCGAAAAAACCGATCGGAATTTCCGCGATTTCCTCGTAAAAGAAACGGCGGGCGTTTCGGGAGCAAGCGCGGATCAAATCCTTTTCGAAGCGGAAAAGCGAGGCGGACTTACGCCCGAGACGATTTCCGAAGTCGCATTCGAATTTACCGACATCTATTCGTCGAAATACTTTTGCCCGACTCTGAAAACGGGCGAAAAAGCGGATTTCTTCCCCTATCGCTATGCGTTCGCCGCGGTCGAACTACGCGAGCGATTAAACGATTGCGCGGACGAAGTATTCTCCGCATGCGACAGAGAACAGCGCGTAAAAGCGAAAGCAAAAGAGCTCGAACGCGTCTTGAACGCGGCGGTCAAAAAAGCGAAAAACTCCATTTCGATCCTCCTCAAAAAGCTCAGCGAAGAGGAAAAAGCGGAAGAGATCCGAATCAAAGCCGAACTCATCACTTCGAATTTATACAAGATCGCGCCTCGCGAAACGAAAGTCGAAGTCTACGATTATTACAAAAACGAGAACGTAACCGTCGACCTCGACCCCGCGCTCTCGCCTTCCGCATACGCGCAAAAGCTTTATAAAAAGTACGCGAAACTCAAACGCGGAAAAGAGATCAACGCGCAAATGCTCGAACAAAACGAAGCGAATCTCGAATACTTCGCGACCCTGCTCTCTTCTCTCCGACTTGCGACGAATCTCGAAGACGTCTCGATCACGGAAGAAGAAATGATCGCGGCGGGTCTGATTCGAAAAAAGCAGACCAAAGGAAAGGAGAAAAAGATCCTGCCGAAATATTACGCGTTTTTATGCGAAGGGTTTAAGATCCTCTGCGGTCGCGGCGGCGCGCAAAACGAAGAAGTGACCTTCAAAGAGGCGAAAGAAAACGATCTTTGGCTCCACGCCGCGAAATCGCACGGCGCGCACGTCGTCATTCTGACCGAGAAGAAAGCCGTTCCGGACGAAGTCTTGCTCCGCGCGGCGGAGATCGCCGCCTACTATTCCGAAAGACGCTCGGACGAAAACGTCGCGATCGATTACACGATCCGCAAAAACGTTCGCAGGCATCCCGCGAAAAAAATCGGGCTCGTGATCTACAACGATTATAAAACCGTCGTAGTCAAGCCCGATCCCCATTCGGAACTATCCGTCTGAAATCAGAGTTTTCCCTCGAAACCGAGTTTTTGAAGCGCGGCGGCGAACGCGGCGTTCAGCGGCGCTTCGAACGTCATTTTTTCTCCCGTCACCGGATGAAAGAGGACGAGTTTGTGCGCGTGTAAGAGTTGCCCGTAAGGCGCGAGTTTTTCATTTGCTTTTCCGTAGGTTTTATCCCCGACGACGGGATGCGAGATGCTTTTCATATGGACGCGGATTTGGTGCGTTCGCCCCGTTTTGAGTTCGCATTCCACAAGGGTGTATTTTTGAAAACGGGCAATGACCTTAAACAGGGTCACGGCTCTCCTGCCTCCTTCCTCGGTCACCGCCATTTTCTTTCGATCCTTTTTGCTTCTTCCGATCTTTTTATCGATGATTCCTTCGTCTTCCGCGATATTCCCCTCGACGAGCGCATAATAGTAGCGCAACGCTTTTTTAGAGGATATCTGCTCCGAAAGAGAGAGATGCGCCGCGTCGTTTTTCGCGATCACGAGAAGCCCCGAAGTGTCCTTATCCAAGCGATGGACGATGCCCGGTCGGATCTCTCCGTTTATGCCGCTGAGATCGCCGATCTTATATAAAAGCGCGTTTACGAGCGTCCCGTCCGGAGAACCCGCCGCGGGATGCGTGACCATTCCCTGCGGTTTATTGACGACGGCGAGAGAGGAATCCTCGTAGACGATCTCGATCGGAAGATCTTCCGCTTTCGCTTCGATCGGCTTCGCGTCCGGGATCGAGACGGAAAGGACGTCGCCCACGGAGAGCTTTACTCCGCATTTCAAAACGGGTTTCCCGTTCAAAAGAACGCGCCCGTCTTCCACGGCTTTCGCGATCGAAGAGCGAGTCTTTTCAAGCGCGGCTGACAGATAAACGTCCAACCTTTCACCGCTCGTCTCGACCTTACATTCCCGATCCATTTTCCCCTCTTTCCGAATCGCTTGCGATCAAATCGTCGGACATTTCTTTTTCGTCACCGTCGACCTCGCCCGAATCTTTCGCGTCGCCTTCCGAAGCAGGCGAATCCGACGGGAGGACCTCTGCGGTTTCTTTTCTTTTCTTCGTATCTTCCGCGTAAAAGATGATCAAGTAGACGACGAGCATAATGACGCCGAAGGTCAAAAACACGTCGGCGAGGTTGCAGATCGCGAAGTTTCGTTTGAAAAGCGTGTAAACGATCGTGTAGTCGATAAAGTCGCGGACGTAACCGAGCATCGCCCGATCGATCAAATTACCGAGCCCGCCCGCCACGATAAAGGACAAAGCGACGTGAAGAAGGACGCCGCCTTTTTCCTTGTACTTCTTTTTCACGAGATGATACGCCATAAAGCCAACGATCCCCGCGACGACGATGCCGACGAGAACGCATAAAAAGATCCTCGAATTGCTGAAAATACCGAACGCCGCGCCCGTGTTTTCGCTGTAACGAAAGGTCAGAACGCCTTTGATCGCTTCATACGACCCGTCGCCCGACAGCAAATATTTCGCGGCGAAATGCTTGGAAATGAGGTCGCCCGCAAGCAGCGCGGCGACGATCAAAACGTCAACGATTAAAATAACCATCGCCCGAATCCGTGATCCCCGTCCCCGCCGGAGTGATCAAAAAGGTAAATTCCTTGATCCTGCGCATACTGCCGCCGAGCGCGAAAGAGGCTCCGCTCAGAAAATCCAAAACGCGCTGCGCCGAAGCGCCGTCCACCCCTTCGAGATTGACGATGACCGACTCTTTCCTCGCGAGTTTCTCGATCATTTCCTGAACGTCTTTATAACTCTTGGGCGCGCAGATCGTAACGTTTCCGAGACCGCCGTACTCATCGCCGTAAGAGGGTCTTTTATCCTCGGTTTGTCGCGGAGCGCGATACTCGTCGAAGTCCCTTTGATAATCGGAGTTTTGCCTGCGCGAAGAAAAAGGATCTTCGCCCCTGTCGCGCGAAGAACGCGGATTCTCGTCGTTCAACCCTTCGAAAAGGCGCGAACGCGAAGACTCGTTTCTGTCGTTTTTATCGAAATAATCCCATCTGTCCGCCATAGTTTCCTCCTATTTTGCGTAAAAACGCGCGCCGAAAACCGCGCTGCCGACCCTGACCATATTGCTTCCGTTCGCAAGCGCGATCGGATAATCGCCGCTCATCCCCGCGGAAAGGATCGTGACGTCGAAATTCTCCGCTTCGATCTCTTTGGCTTTCTCGAAAAGCTCGCGCAAACGCGCGTACAGAGGGAGCAATTCACCCTCTTCCGCGTTCGGCAAAACGCTCATCAGCCCCTTGACCTTCAAATGCGGCATCTTTTCGATCTCGGATAACAAAGGAAAAAGCTCCTCTTCCGACACGCCGCCTTTACTCTCTTCGTTTCCGACGTTGACTTCGATCAAAACGTTCATCACCTTACCGATCTTCGCGGCGCGCTTCTCGATCTCTTCCGCCAAGCGAAGAGAATCGACCGATTGGATCAAGTCGACCTTATCGACGATATATTTTACTTTATTCGTCTGCAAACGGCCGATAAACTGCCAAACGAGACCCTCTTTCTCGAAATACTTCGAAAGAAGTTCCTGAACTTTGTTTTCGCCGTAAACGACGCCGGGGCGCGCTTCGGCAAGCGCTTTCAAAACGCTTTGATCCACCGTCTTGGACGCGAGAACCAGCGCGGCTTTCCCCGAGGAACGCGCTCGAACGTCCGAGAGGACTTTATCATAATTTTCAATAACTTGCGAGATTTCTTCCATAAAATAAAGTATAGCATTTTACCTATCTTTTGTAAAGCGTAAAAAAAGGCTCGCCCCTTTCGGATCGAGCCGCCGCCGTATTTTATTAATTTGCCTGTCGGACTTCGGTCTCCGAGGAAAGCGCGATCACCCGACTGATCGAGACTTCGTAGGCGGTTTTCGTCCGATACGACCCGTCCTCCTGCAACTTTTGATATTCCCTGCTTTGGATCCTTCCGAGGACGGAGATCCTCTCTCCGACGCCGAGCCCGTTTACGAACCTGGCGTTTCTTCCCCAAGCGATGCAAGGGATGTAATCGGATTTATTATAGGCGCGATTCACGGCGAGAAGCAGATCGCAGATCTCTCGTTTGAAGGGCGTCGTCCGATACAAAGGCGGCTTACAGATATATCCTTCGAGTTCGATCGAATTCGGATTCGTCTCCTCGTCGAATTCGACGATATCGCGGACGAAAACCGTCAGCATCAATCGACTGCGTTCTTCGTCGAGTTTGTTATAGCTTCTGAACTGCCCGACGACGGTCAGGACCGACCCGATCGACGCGTCGTAACGGGATAGCAAGCGTTCGGAAACGGTGATCGGCAAAAGATCCGTTTGAGACGACAGGCGCGGGACTTCGAGTTTGAGTTCGTAAAACCCTTCGCCGAAAACCTCGTGGCTGAATCTCGCTTCCTCTGCGACCTTTCCCGTCAAAGTAACTCGATTGTTGTTCATTTCTTCGTAATTCATAATGCCTCCTATTTGTTTAAGTGTTGGACGCCTTGCGCGTCGATAAAGTAATCGGTCGAATACAGTAGCTCGCTCATCGTGACGAAGGTAAAGCCGCGGCTTACAAGATCGTCGAGGACGGTCGGGAGCGCGTCGAGGATATGATCGCTGTTGTTATGGCAAAGGATGATCGAACCGTTTTTCACTTTGGAAGTGATCCTTTGCGCGATCTCCTTCCCCGATATCCCTTTCCAGTCCAAGCTGTCCACGTCCCATTGAACGGGGATCATCCCGATGCTTTCCACATAGGAGATCAATCGGTCGTCATACTCCCCGAACGGTGCGCGGAACACCCGAGGGGTTATGCCCGTTATCGTTCGGACGGCGGAATTAACAAAGTCGACTTCCGCTTTGAGCTTATCGGGAGAAAGCGCGGATATATGAAGATGCGATCTCGAATGATTTCCGATCTCCATTCCGTGATCCGCGATATAGGCGACTTCTTCTTTATACGCGTCCACCCAAAAGCCGACGAGAAAGAAGGTCGCTTTCAAATTGCGCTCCGTAAGGAGATCGACGATCCTCCTCGTCTTATCCGCGCCCCAAGCCGCGTCGAAAGAGATCGCGATTTTCTTTTCTTCTCCGACGTCCACGCGATACACCGGCAGTTTTTTGTCGGAATGCGCGAAGACCGTCTCGTTAACGTTTACGAAATTCAGGCAAACGGCGCAGGTCGCAAAGACGATCAAAAGCAAAAACGCTTGGATCAGATTTTTCTTTTTTACGACGAAGAACATATCCCACCTCGCTACGATAAAGGTTTTCGAGAGCGGAATTATCGGTAATAATCGCGAAAAACGGCAAAAATAAACGTTTGACGTCGGATACGAAAAAAAACCGCTCGACTATTCCTATTATCGAGCGGCGAAAAATATGATATTCGAAAACGAAAAGAGCGGATCAGCGATCCCCTTTCTTTTTGGGCGCGCGATACGCGCTCGGAGCCGATTTTTTCTTCGCGGAGTACGGATTTCCGCTTTGCTTCGGCTTCGCGCCGGAGTACGCACCGGAGTACGCATACGCGCCCGTCTTTCTTTCCGAAGCGGGCTTTCTGTCCTTTCTCGGCTTGATCAGACACTGCGGTCCGTTCCCGATCAGATCCGTCCTACCCGCTTTGACGAGCGCGGCGTACACGAGTTCGTAATTCTCGGGTCTCCCGTACTGCAAAAGGGCGCGCTGCTCGCGCTTTTCCTCTCGCGATTTCGGGACGTAGACGGGTTTCATATCGTCCGGGTTCAAGCCCGTGTAGTACATGCAGGTCGATCTCGTGGACGGCGTCGGATAAAAATCCTGCACCTGCTCCGGGACGGAATGGATCGAATGCAGATAGACTGCGAGCTCGATCGCGTCGTTCAAGGTCGATCCCGGATGAGAAGAAATGAAGTACGGAACGAGATACTGCTCTTTTCCGATCTCCTTATTGATTTTCTCATACTCCTGCTTGAATTTCAGATAGGTTTGGAAAGAAGGTTTGTTCATATAGGACAAAACTTTCTCGGAACAATGCTCGGGCGCGACTTTGAGTTGACCGCTGACGTGATGCTCGACGAGCTCTTTGAAAAAGGTTTTATCCTCGTCGTACATTATGTAATCGAAACGAACGCCGCTTCGGACGAATACCTTTTTGACGCCTTTGACCGCTCGAAGCGAACGAAGCAAATGCAGATATTCGCCGTGATGAACTTTGAGATTCGGGCAACGGGAATACCCGATGCAACGCTTGTTTTTGCAAGCGCCGAGCGTCTTTTGCTTATCGCAGGCGTCTCCGTAAAAATCGGCGGTCGGTCCGCCGACGTCGTGAATATATCCTTTGAATTCGGGATCCTTCGTAAAGCTTTCCGCTTCTTTCAAGATCGATTCTTCCGAGCGGTTCTGCACCCTCCTTCCCTGATGAAAAGTCAATGCGCAATAACTGCATTCCCCGAAGCATCCGCGCACCGAACTGATCGAAAATTTCACTTCCTTGATCGCAGGCACGCCTTTTTTATACGACGGATGATACGTCCGCATGAAAGGCAAGGAATAGACGAGGTCCATCTCCTCCGTCGTCAACGGTTTTTGCGGAGGATTCTGGATAACGTAACGGTCGCCGTGTTTTTGGACGAGGGTCTCGCCCGTAATATAGTCGCTGTTTTCGGATTGAAGTTTGAAGGCTTTCGCGTACTTTTCTTTACTTTCTTTGACCTCTTCGAACGAGGGACAAAAGCGCGCGTGTTCTTTCAAAAAGGTTTGCGTTTTTTCGGAA
This sequence comes from Clostridia bacterium, assembly GCA_024685775.1. Lineage (NCBI taxonomy): Bacteria > Bacillati > Bacillota > Clostridia > Clostridia bacterium. Next base: position 110,548 of record JAIKVL010000032.1, read on the forward strand.
AGACGGGAAAACTCGGCGGCGTAACAGGTCCCGCGAACGTCTTTGATCGAAGATAGCGGAACGCCTTTTTTCACGAGGCGCAAAAGATCCCAAAGCGGGCGCTCTCCCATTCCGTACATCAAAAGATCCGCCTTGGACGACAAAAGGATCGAGGGCATGACTTCGTCCGCCCAATAGTCGTAATGGGCGAAACGGCGCAGGCTCGCTTCGATCCCGCCGATGACGACCGGAACCGAGGGATACAGGCGCTTCAACGCGTTCGAATAGACAGTCACGACGCGATCGGGTCTTTTCCCGAACTCGCCGCCCTCGCTGTACACGTCCGTCGTCCTGCGAATCTTCGCGACGGTGTAATTATTCACCATACTGTCCACGACGCCGCCCGAAACCATAAAGCCGATCTTCGGCTCGCCGAAACGGGTAAAATCCGCATCGTTTTGCGGTTGCGCGAGGACTGCGACGGAAAAGCCTTCCCGCTCGATCAGGCGCGCAATGATCGCGTGACCGAAAGAGGGATGGTCGACGTACGCGTCGGCGGAAACCAAAACGAAATCGGGCTGTTCCCCATTCAATTCTTCTTTCGTTACGGGTAAAAACGGCATAGTATCACCTGCACCTATTATAAACGAACGACCGAAAAGGCGCAAGCCGTCGAATAAAAAAAAGAAGGCGCGTCACCTTCTTTCGTCACTATGCGCCCAAGCGGGAAACGAAGCATTTCGATCGGATCTTCCGAATGCGCTTTATAAGATACCTTTCGTCGCTCGACCTTCCTCGTCTTTCGACGCGACGGATCGCCGCGAAAGAAAGGGAATCATCCGTCAAAACGACCGATCTTTCGAGCGCTTTCGAAAAAGTCTTCGCGGCATTTTCAAAAGCCGCTCTCTTTTCTTCATAGCTCGAAAACGCTTCGGGAACGACCGCGACGATCGCTTCGTCTGCTCCTTGAAAGATCAAATACGTTTTTATCCCTTCCACCTTTCCGAAAGACGGCGAAACCGCCGCCGCGAGGGAAAGGATCGCTCCCAAAATAACCGTCATAGGAGCAGTATGCGGGGAAAAGAAGAAATTATTCGTCCGCCACGGCGGTCACGTTGCTTCCGTCTGCGTTTGCCCAAAGTTTCTCGAATTGATAAAGATCGCGCATACTCGTGTGGAAAATATGGACGATCACGCGATCGTAATCGATGACGATCCATCTTCCGTCTTTCAAGCCGTCCGCACGGGAAGCGTAGATCCCCTCTTCTTCGAGTTTTCCCGTCGTCTCGTCGTAAGCGGCCCTTCCGAGGTTCGGATTGCGCGCCGAACAAACGACGAAAGCTTCGGCGACGTCCGTCTTATCCTTAACGTCGATCACGACGATGTTTTGACACTTATGCGCCGCCAAAAGCGCGACGATTTTTTCGATCAATTTTTCAGTTTCCATATTCTCTCCTTCGAGCGGTTTTCCGCTCCGCCGCCGAGACGGCTATTTGCAATAATAGTTATAGCACTCGACCGTCAAATAATAAACGGGTTTGCCCGTTTGAAGCAAAAGTTCGTAGCTCCGTTTCAGAGAAAGAACGAAGCCTTCGTCCAAATTTCGAAACGCCGCCGCGCGAATCTCTTCCACGCCCGCGTAGTGCCGATTCGGTTCGACGACGTCCGCGAGATAGACGAGTTTTTCGAGATCGCTCATCGCCGCGCGCCCCGTCGTGTGATAACGGACGGCGTTAATGACGTCCTCATCCGTCACGCCGTACGCGATCTTCGCTTCTTCCGCGCCGTTGAACGCGTGCAGGACTTTCGTCCCGATCGCGTCTTCGGGGACGCCCTTGTGGACGACTTCCGAGTATTTCATACAATCGTGCAACAAACAAGCGACGAACGCCTTTTCTTTATCCACGCCGAATTTCTCCGCCATTTCGATCCCGGTCAAGACGACGCCGCAGGTATGATTCCACCTCTTTTCGGGAAGAGCGGCTTTCACCTTTTCCGCCATCGCCTTCTTCTCCGCATACAGGTTTTCCGCAAATGCGATCTCTTTTACTCCTTTCGGAAGATCGGGCGCATCCGCTCCGAGCGCGATCGCGGCGCGCAGGACGGACGAGGATACCGCTCTGCCCTTGACTTCTTCGACGACGGTGATTTGACCGCCGAATTCTTTCGTCAGTTCGAGAGCAAAGGCGCGAAGGTCGGAAATTTCCTCATCTCCGCGGGGAACGACGAAGATCGGGCAGATCTTCAAAACCTCTTTCGGCTCGTGCCAAGAACGGAACGCGAGCAAGCTGTCGCCGCCGATAATAAATCCGATCTCCCCGTACTTCTTCTTCAAGACGGGCAAGACGCAGGAAGAGTACGCTCTTCCTTCGAAAGTCGTCTCGGTTTCATCGATCTCGACGGAAACTCCCTTATACGCTTCCTCGATCATTTTCTTTCGAGCGGAAAAAGGCGAGACGTGATCCTTATGCGGAGAATTACCAGACGGCAAAAGGACGATCTTCTCGAAACGCCCGCTTTTCAAAAGACCTTTAACGATCGAAACGTGTTCTTGATGCGGAGGATCGAACGCTCCGCCGAAAATCCCTATCATAGAAATTATTATACACGAGATCCGCTTTGATTTCAAGAAACAAAGGGGTAAAATTGCGGCGTTTGGGAAAAATCGGAGTATGGGAAAAATCTTTGATAAGATCATTCTGTCTGCTCTCGCCGCGCTCGTCCTCTTTCTCGGTTTTCATTTCTTCACGGGATCTTACGCGATATCGACCGCGCTATCGCTTCTTACGCTCGCGATCTTCCTTCTCCTGTCGATTCGAAAAAAGACCTTCGCTCCGAGCCGTTTTCTCTCCAAGCGGGATTTTATCCGCTCCGTTTTGTTAAACGGAAACGAGTATTTGAAAACCCTCGTCGAGCGCGCGCTTTGTTCCGACCATACGATCGAAGAAACGCGCGGCGGGACGATTCTTAAAAAAGACGGGCGAAAAGCACTCGTCTGTTACGCCTATAAATTCGGCTCGCTTTCCGAAGAAGACGTCGCGAAATGCTATCGTCTGGCAAAAAGCGCGGGGGCGGACGAGATCTACGCGTTGACGAACCACACAGAGAGAAAAGCGTTGGCGGTAACGGCGTACATCCCCCAACGATTTACGATCATCGGCGCGGGAACGATTTATAAGTACTTAATGAAAAAAGGGCTGATTCTCGAAAAAACGAAAGGAAAAACCGAACGAAAAAAGGCGGGCGTTTTACTACGCTCCGCCCTTACGGCAAGCAATGCGAAATACTTCGTTTTCGCCGGTTTTTCGACCGCGCTCGTCGCCCTGCTGACGCCGTTTGCGGCTTATTATATCGCGTTTGCCTTTCTCGATTTGATTCTCGCTTCGCTCTCGCTCATTCTAAGCGAAAAGGACGCGGGGAAAAACGACCTGTTCAGTTAAACGCTTCGTCAAGCGCGATGTGCTTGATCCCTTCTTTATGCGACAAGCGATACAAAACAATCTTGTTCCCGATCGCTTGCACGGGTTCTGCGGACGTTTTTTCCGCTTGAAGCGCGAAGGAAAAAACGACCTGTTCAGTTAAACGCTTCGTCAAGCGCAATGTGCTTGATCCCTTCTTTATGCGACAAGCGATACAAAACAATCTTGTTCCCGATCGCTTGCACGGGTTCTGCGGACGTTTTTTCCGCGACTTCCGCGATCATTCCCTTCGCGCTTTGATCTGCGGAGCGGAGGACGGAGATCTTAACGAGTTCGTGATCTTCCAAGGATTCGTTGATCTGGTCGATCACGGTTTCCGTCAAACCGTTTTTGCCGATCTGAACGGTCGTCGGGGTCGTCATTGCGATGGATATCAATTTACTTCTTGTCTTACTGTTCATATTCTACTCCCATAATTCGAATTCGACGTCTCCGACGACGATCGTGTCGCCGTCCTTCGCGCCGAGTTCTTTCAAACGGGCGATCACGCCCTTTTCTTTCAAAATGTTTTGGAAATAACGGTTGCTTTCCACGTCGCTGAGAACGATCTTGCGGATCAGCATTTCCACAAGCCCGCCCGCTACCTCGAAACTGCCGTCCGAAAGCCGCTCTACGGAGAATTCGGAAGGATCGCTCTTCGGGTACTCGAACGGGACGAAATCCATCGGTTCCGCTTCGGGCAGACCTTCCATTTTCGAGAAGATCGCCTTTACGAGCTCATCGATATTATCATACGCCGCAGCGGAAATAACGATCGGCGAAATCCCGGTGTTTTCCGCAAATTTCGAGATATTTTCTTTATCTTCCAAAAGGTCCGTTTTATTCGCGACCACGATTTCGGGAAGCTCTGCGAGGAATTCGTTATACTGCTTTAACTCTTCGCGGATCGTCCGATAATCGGCGACGGGATCGCGCCCTTCGATGCCGGAAATATCGACGACGTGGACGAGCAGACGGACGCGCTCGATATGGCGAAGGAAAGTATGCCCGAGCCCGAAGCCTTCCGCCGCGCCCTCGATCAAACCGGGAATATCCGCGATGACGTAGCTTTTGTCATACGCTTTGATCACGCCGAGGTTGGGCGAAAGCGTCGTAAAATGATAATTCGCGATCTTGGGTTTCGCGTTCGTGAGAACGGAGAGCAAGGTCGATTTTCCGACGTTCGGGAAGCCGATGAGCCCGATATCCGCGATCGTTTTGAGTTCGAGCGTAAGCGTGCGTTCGATCGTAACTTCGCCGAGCTCCGCAAAGTTCGGCGTGCGCCGAGTCGGCGTGGCGAATCGCGCGTTTCCGCGCCCGCCTTTTCCGCCTTTCAAGATGACTTTCCGATCGCCGTCCTTAAACATATCGGCGATCACCCCGCCCGTCTCTTTATCTTTGACGATCGTTCCGGTCGGAACTTTGACGATGATATCCTGCCCGTTTTTCCCGAAGCAGTTGCCACCCTCTCCCGGCGCGCCGTTTTCCGCGCGGAAATGCTTCTTAAACTTAAAATCGATCAAACTTGTCAACGAGGAATCCGCCACGAAAATAACGGAGCCGCCTCTGCCGCCGTCGCCGCCGTCCGGACCTCCGCACATAACGTATTTTTCGCGGTGAAAACTGACTTTTCCGTCGCCGCCGTTTCCCGCTTTTGCATAGATATTCACATAATCCAAGAACATAACTCAGTATACTCCGTTTATTATTTCAACCGATCGACGGCGGGGTCTTCGCCCGATGCAAGCAACGATCGCTCAACAGGCAGTTTTCGCAAGACGGCGATTTCGCTTTGCAAACGTATCTTCCGTGATGGATCAAAAGGTGATGGACGTGCGACCACGACTTTTCGGGAAAAATCCGGCATAAATCCTTTTCGACTTGCAAAGGATCTTTTCCGCTCGACAAACCGAGGCGATGGCTCAGGCGAAAGACGTGCGTATCCACGGCGAAAGCGTTCCCGCCGAACGCGACGGCGCAGACGACGTTCGCTGTCTTTCTCCCTACGCCCGGAAGCTTCATAAGCTCGCTTTGCGTTTCGGGGATCTTCCCGCCGTACTCCTTGACGATCGCGCTTGCCGCTCCCTTGATGTTTCTCGCTTTATCGTGATAAAAACCGCAGCTTTTGATCGCGTTTTCGAGCGTTTCGAGATCAAGGTCGGCGATCGCCTGCGGCGTATTCGCGATCTTGAAAAGCTCTTTCGTTACGAGATTTACGCGTTTATCCGTGCATTGCGCGGACAAAATGACGGCGACGAGAAGCTCGAACGGCGAAGTAAAGTTCAATTCGCATTCGGCGTTCGGATGCATCTGTTCGAGATCGCGTATAAATTTCTCCGTATCCATAGGTCAAATATATCATATATCGCGCAAATTCTCAACGTTTTTCGGGAATTCTCGCAAAAATCTTCGGAAACCGCGACTTCATTCGTCGTAAAACCCTTTGAAGGAAAAATAATCTCCGGCAGATAAGACCCGCTCCGCGACTCCGAGCGCGGACGCTTTGAATTTGACGGACAAGCCGCACGCGGAGGAAATGCGCGAAGGCGTGTTTACCGCGCGAACCAAAACGCCCTGTCTTTCCATCTTTCCTCCGAACTCGATCGCCTCTTTTCTGGACTTGAAAACCGCAATTTTATATTTCATTTTTCTTTTCTCCTTTGTAGTATGTACGGACACGAAAACGATCGGATTTCAATATACTATATTAGCCGATCGGAAAAAAATTTCCTGTCGCGGGAGAAACGCCATGATCTATTTCGATAACGCCGCAACGTCCGTTTTCAAGCCGAAAAAAGCACTCAAAGCCGCCGCGTACGCGCTGAAACACAGCGCCAATCCGGGAAGAAGCAGCCACGATCAAGCGATCCGAACCGCGCGTATGATCCAAAGAGCGCGCGAAGAGATCATAAGCTTCGTCCACGCGAAACACCACGTCGTCACTTTTACGAAAAACTGCACGGAAGCGCTGAACCTCGCCCTTCTCGGAACGGCGAAACTCGGGGGGCACGTCATAACGACGGCGTTTGAACATAATTCCGTCCTTCGACCTTTGCATATGCTGAAAAAGGAAGGTTTAATATCGCTGACCGTCCTCAACCCGACGAAAGACGGCGCGCTCGACGTAAAAGAGATCGAAAACGCGATCAACGAAAAGACTTATCTCGTGGCGGTAACGGGGATGAGCAACGTTACGGGCTACGCGCCGCCGCTCTCGGAAATCGGAGAGGTCTGCTCGAAATACGGGCTATTATTCTCGGTGGACGGCGCGCAATCGCTCGGGCACGAAGAACTCGATCTCGAAAAATGCGGCGTGGATCTACTGTCCGGCGCTGGACACAAAGGATTGCACGGGGCGCAGGGAACGGGGTTTCTCGTCTCGAATAAAAAAGTATTCGTCAATCCGATCGAATACGGCGGGACGGGCACGGAAAGCGATAAGTTGACCCAGCCGACCCTCCCTCCCGAAAGTTTGGAATCGGGGACCTTGAACTCGGTCGGGATCGCGGCGCTTGCGGAAGGAATTCGCTGGACGAAAAAGCACTTCAACGAAATCAACGGGACCATTCGGGAAATTTCCCTTCTTTTACACGAAGAAATCGGAAAAATCCAAAACGTCGCCCTATTCTCCGTCCCGGGGAGTCCGATCCTGACGTTCGACGTCTGCGATAAAGATCCCGGGGCGGTCGCGGACAAACTGAACTCGAAATACAAAATCGCCGTTCGCTCCGGTCTGCACTGCGCGCCCCTGATACATCAATCGCTCGGAAGCGACAAACGGGGATTGATCCGCGCAAGTCTCGGATGCAATAACACGCGAAACGACGCGAAAGCTCTGATCCGAGCGATCCGCGCAATCGCTGACGAGACTCGCTCGACAGAATAAAAGACCAAACGACGAAAGATCGCCCGATCGGTCAAATTTCGGCATTCGAATCCGCGTATAATGAACGCGAGGTGAGACTATGACGAGATTTAAGCGCGCCGTTCGCGGCTACGACAAAAAGGAAGTGGACGAATACGTCCGCAGAATGAACGACCATAACGAAGCGAAGATCCACGAACTCGAAGATTGCGTGGAACGTTTGAAGCAGGAAAACGATTATCTTTACGCAAAAAACGCCGAGTACAGGCGAAACGAAGAACGGGTTTCGGGCGCGATTCTGACCGCGATGGAGATCAAGGGAAATCTCGAAAAAGAGATAAAAACCAAGATCGCGCTCGAAGAGGACAGGCTCGTCGCATTCAAAAACAAGTGGACGGCATTCGCCCGCGGACTCAGCGGAAGCAACGCCGACCGCGTCGTGGACGACGTCGAAGCCTACGTCCGCGATTTTCGCGAAACCTTTATCAAAAAGGCGAATCGCGACTTGAACCTCAAAGCCGAAGAAGATCCTGCGGAAAAGAGTTTCAGAAAAGAAAAGATTCGCTTGGCGCGCTCGGAAAAGAAAAGCCCGACGATCTCGCTTGAAGAAAAAATGAGCGCGGCGTCTCTTTTCCGTGAAGAGTCCGCCGCGCCGAAAGATACCGCGCTCGTTTTTACCGAAGATTGATCATCCCCTATTCTTATCGAGAAGCTCTTGTTTGAGGTTGAAAAGTTTTTCCGAAAGGTCCACTTTGAAGATCTCGGGGAGAGTTACGCGCTTGTATTGTTCCCAAAATCTCGAAGAACACTCCTTATGATAAGCGGCGATCTCCTTGATATCGGGCGAAAAATAAACCTGTTCGCCGCGATCGAAGACCTTGACCAAGAGTTCTTCGACGTAGTAATCCTCGATCGTCATTTTCTTCCAAGGATTTTCGGGATCGAAGATCGTGTAAGGCGAACCGTCGGGATTCTTTTCATCCATAAGCATAATAAGATCGGCGATCGCGCGATCCGTCTTTTTATCATAAAAACGAACGACCTTTTTAAGCCCCGGGTTGGTCACCTTTTCCGCGGTGTTACTGATCTTGATCTTCGGAATCAAGACGCCGCCGTCTTCGATCGCCGAGAGTTTATAGACGCCGCCGAGGCTCGGATTCGAAAAACTCGTGATGAGTTTCGTCCCGATCCCGTAGGTGTCGATCTTGGCGTTTTGGCTCTTCAATGCGATCAAAACGTTCTCGTCGATATCGCCGGAAGCGCAAATGATCGCGTCTTTATAGCCCGCCTCGTCGAGCATTTTACGCGCCGCGTTCGAAAGATACGCAAGGTCGCCGCTGTCGATACGGATACCGACGGGTTTATGCCCTTTTGCTTTGAGCTCGTCAAAGACTTTGATCGCGTTCGGAACGCCGCTCTTCAACGTGTTGTAGGTATCCACGAGAAGCAAGCAGTTATCGGGATAAAGTTCCGCATACTTTCTGAACGCCGTAAGCTCGTCGGGGAAAGACATGACCCAACTGTGCGCGTGCGTTCCCGCCACTTTGATGTTAAACATTTTTCCCGCGATCACGTTCGAAGTCGCGACGCAACCGCCGATGATCGCGGCGCGCGCGCCGTAGATGCCCGCGTCCGGTCCTTGCGCGCGGCGAAGACCGAATTCCAAAACCCCGGCGTTCGTGTTGTTCGCGATCTTAGAAGCCTTCGTCGCGATCAAGGTTTGGTGGTTGATTAAGGTCAAAAGCGCGGTTTCCACGAATTGCGCTTGGAAAATCGGCGCTTTAACGATCATCAAAGGTTCATACGGGAAAATGATGCTTCCCTCTTTGACGGCGTAAATATCGCCCGTAAAACGAAAATCTTTGAGCTCCGCCAAAAACTCTTCGTCAAAACAATTCAAAGAACGCAGATAGGCGATATCCTCTTCGTTAAAGCGAATGTTTTTGATATAGTCGATCGCCTGTTCGAGACCTGCGGCGACCGCGTAGGAGAGTTCTTCTCTGCCGCGGAAAAACAGGTCGAAGACGGCTTCGCGGTCTTTATTGCCGCATTTCATATAGCCGTACATCATCGTAAGCTCGTAAAAGTCCGTCAATAACGTTAGGTTTCTCATTGTTCCACTTCTCCTTTTTCATTTAGTATTCTCGGGGTTCCCGTTTTGATTTTTCCGATGCAGATCAAGATCGTTACGGCGAGAGAGATCGCCGCCGCGATCGCGCAACCCAAGACGCCGATACGAACGCTGCCCACGCTGACCGCATCCGAGCGGAAGATCTCCATGATCGCGCGCACGATCATATACCAAGTCAAATAACTCATAAAAGTTACGAGGTTCTTTTTCGATCGATAAAAGATAAAGAGGATCAACCCGAAACCGATCAGGTTCAAGACCATTTCATAAAAGAATGTCGCTTGAAACCAACCGCCTTCCGCATCGATATAGACGGCGATCGGGAAAACCTGCCAAGCCTCGCTCGTGATCGCTTTGCCGTAAAGCTCCTGATTCGCCCAGTTCCCCCACCTTCCGAGCGCTTGCCCGAGGACGACTCCGGGCGCGACCGCGTCCAACACCTCAGACATCGGGATCTTATTTCGCTTGCAGGCGATAAACGCGCCGAGCGCGCCGCCGGGGATCGCTCCGAGGATCGAGATCCCGCCGTTCCAGATCGCGAAGATATTTCCGAAATCCGCAAAGGAACGGACGACGAAATCTTTCGGATGGAAAAGGACGTAAGATAGGCGTGCGAAGAGAATTGCGATCGGCACCGCCCAAAGGAAAAGTTCGAGCATAAAATCAAAGGATATGCCCCTCTTTTTCGCCATAAGGCAGGCGACGACGTATCCGATCAAGATCGCGGACGTAATAAAGATACCGTACCAGCGGACGGACAGCGATCCGATTTCGAAAGCAACGGGATTGATGTTACACAGAATCATTTTTTTCTCCTTTTTTATCCGAATCGAACGGGTTTTCAGCGCGAGGATCGGGCGCGGGGATCGACGGGTCTTCGACCTCGCTCGACGAGCCGACTTCGGAGCGGGATTTTTGAGATCGCGCGAACGTCAGTTTATGGATCAATTTCATGATAAAGACTTCGATTTTATCGCTGTATTTGATCGTCAAAATCAAAAACAAAATGACGAGAATGATGATGAGTCCCCACAAAAGGAGCCACCAACCGCGAAGCGGGATCGAAACGATCCCTTTCGTCAAAAGGATCGTCGTCAAGGTCCCCACCGTTCGGGAAAAGATCTGCAAAAAGAAAAAGCCTAGATATGTATACGAAGTCATCCCCGCGAGGATGCATAGAAAATCATCCGGGAAGAACGGGAACAAAAACATATAAAACAAGACGATCTTATCCTTTCCTTTGGTCATCTGCTTGTACTTCTCGATGGTTTTCGCGCCGACGAGCCAATTCGCGAAACGAACGCCGAAGACTCTGCCGAGGAAAAACGCGAACATCGAACCGACGACGAGACCGATGACCGTCAAATACAGGGGTTTCCAGATCCCGTTAAACAGGATCGCGCCCGCGGTCGTCGTTATCGAACTCGGGATCGGGACGATCGTTACCTGCAAAAAGTTGACCAAAACAAAGACGACTTCCGCGATACCGCCGGAATTATTGATATAATTGATCAGATCGGAAGTCGAATCGATCCTGCGGAAAAGCCCCGATTTGGAAAAAGCGAAAAAGCCGATCAAAAAGATCGCCGCGATATAAAGCGCGGTTACGGACAGCTTAAACGCGGTCTCCCAGTTTTTAAAAATCGAGACGATCGCGAGCGCGATCAACCCGACGAGAACGGCGAAAACGATCGCAGCGATCGTGTCGACGAAATAGAAAAACGAAAGACCGAAAAACAAAAGCGTGATGACCGAAGCCGCCAGCGTTACGCCGAGACGTACGCCCTGCTGTTTCTTCACGTCCTTCGGATCGTCTTTTGTTTCTTCCTCTTTCGTTTCATTTACGATTTCAACGCTTTCTTCGGATATTTCAGCGTTTTTTTCTTTTTCGGATTCGTTTTCCAATTATTCTTCGCTCCTAAACGACTGCGACTCTTTTCTCGCGATCTCGTCGCAACGGTTGTTGAGTTCGTCGTCCGAATGCCCCTTTACTTTAACGAAGCGGACTTCGTGCGCCGCTATGAGCGACGAAAGAGCTTCCCAAAGATCGGGGTTTTTGACGTTTTGATAGTTACGCGCTTTCCAGCCCGAAAGCCAATCGTTATTGATCGCGTTGATCACGTAGGCGGAATCGCTGTGGACTTCGACGATGCACCTCTTCGTCAAAGAACGAAGCGCTTCGATCACGGCGAGAAGCTCCATTCTGTTATTCGTCGTGTTGCGTTCTCCGCCGCTGACGATCTTCTCCTGCCCGTTCGAGCGAAGGATCGCGCAATAGCCGCCCGGTCCGGGATTTCCGCTGCAAGCGCCGTCCGTATAGACCGAGACGAAGGTGTCTCCGCCCGCGCTCCTCATTTCGATGGAACGAGCGCGACAGCGATCCACGCCTTCCGCGATGATATCCGTCAACTTTTGATTTTTATAATAGGTTACCGCTTGGATCGTCGTTCCGCCCTTCGAGCATACCGCGTCCACAAGCTCGTCAATCGGTTTTTCGGAGTTCTCTATCATGCGCGCGCCTCCGATCATCGTCGCGAGGGTCAAGCGCTTTGCTTCCTCGAAGGTCAAACCGCCGTTTACGCCGCCTTTGATCATTCCGTCGATAAACATATAGACATAGGCGGGACCGCTTCCGCTGACCGAAGTTACCGCGTCAAACTTGCTTTCGGGAAGTTCGATGACGTCGCCCATTCCCGCAAACACCGAACGCGGAAAGGCTTTTTCCTCCTCGTCGTAATTGACGAAGCAAAGCGCGCTCATTCCGCTCATCACCATACAAGGCGTGTTCGGCATAACGCGACAGATCTTCTCGACGTCAAGCGAGGTCGCGAGCTTTTCGACGGGCACGCCCGCCATAATGGAAATGACTTTTTTATCGGACATCTTCCCTTTCAGTTCTTTCGCGATATCGGGGAAAGATTGCGGTTTTACCGCAAATAAAACGTGCTCCGATTCGGTCGCGACGTCCGAATTATTCGTCGTCACGGTAACGCCGAGATCTTTCGCTTTCCCTAAGCGATCAAACGAAACGTCGCTGACGATGATCTCGTTCGGAGCGACGAGTCCCGATGATAAAACTCCTTTTTGAATTGCGGTCGACATATTTCCCGCGCCTATAATACCAAGTTTATATTTGTTCATATTTTTAATTGACTTTATCCTTTTCCTGCTTTATAATGATTCAGTCGTAGGGGAGTGGCTCAACGGTAGAGCAGCGGTCTCCAAAACCGCTGGTTGCGTGTTCGAATCGCGTCTCCCCTGCCAAGTTAGCTCTGCTTTGCAGAGCTTCTTTTTTTTCTTACGCGATTCTCCACGCAACCCGTGTCTTCTTCGAATCCACCTTGCATGTGACGTTCGCTCTCGTGAGCAAGCTCCCTCCACTCAGTATTCCGTCGCAGGGTCCTCGCGAGCGGGTCTCCCCTGCCAAGTTAGCTTTGCTTTGCAGAGCTTCTT